>JBEAVX010000828.1:0-8876 GCA_041160755.1 Pseudomonadota bacterium | reverse complement strand
GACTCACTCATAACGAAGGCCCTCCGCCGGATCGATCGCCGCGGCCCGAGAGGCCGGGTAGAGCGTCGCCAAGAAGCAGATCAGCACGGCCACCACGCCCACGAGCGCCACCATCGTCGGCTCGATCTCCACCGGCAGGCGGTCGAGGTAGTACACGTCGGTGTCGAGCGGCCAGCCGTAGCGGTCGAGGCCCACGCAGCCCAGAAGCCCCAGCACCGTGCCGACGCTGCCGCCGACGAGGCCGATGAACAGGCCCTCCAAGATGAAGATGCCGCGGATCTGCTGGCTCGTGGCGCCCATGGCCTTCATGATCGCGATCTCGCGGCCCTTGGAGAGCACGACGAGGATGAGCGTGCCCGCGATGTTCAGCGAGGCCACGGCGACGATGAGGCCCAAGATGAGCCCCATCACCACCTTCTCAAGCTTCAGGGCCGAGAACAGGGACTTGTTGAGGTTCTTCCAGTGCCGGGAGTAGAACGGGAACTCCAGCGACTTCTCGATCGCCAGGCTCGTCGCGTCGACGCCGAAGATGTCGCCGACGGTGATCTCGATGCCCGTCACCGAGTCGCCGAGCTTCAAGAACTGCTGGGCGTCGGGGATGGAGACATACGTCCACTTCGTGTCGTACTCGTACATGCCCGAGTAGAAGATGCCCGCCACCCGGAGCTGCTTGACGTCGGGCACCGGGGCGCCCAGGGGGCCGATGTTCTGGCTCACGGGGTTGATGATGTAGACCTTGTCGCCGACGAAGACCTTGAGCTCGTTCGCGAGCTCCTCGCCGATGATGATCCCGGGCAAGGGCGCGGCGTTCGGGTCGTTCTCGGAGTCAAAGGGGCCCGGCGGCGGCTCGTGCAGGCGGTCGAGCACGGCCTGTTTCGCCTCGCGGGTCGTCAGCTCGCCGTCGGGGCCCTGCACGAGGTTCTCGGCGAGGTCGATGACCTGCCCCACCCGCTTGGGGTCGATGCCCTTGAGGATGACGCCAGTGGCCCCGGCCGCGGAGCGGATCATCATCTCGGAGTAGACGAACGGCGCGACGCCCTTCACGTCAGGCACGGCCTCGATCTTCGTGATGGCCTCTTCGTAGCCGTCCACGGTGCCGTTGTACTTGAGCACGACGATGTGGGCGTTGGAGCCGAGGATCTTGTCGCGCAGGTCGATCTCGAAGCCCGCCATCACGGAGAGCACCATGATGAGCGCGGCCACGCCCACGGTGACGCCGACGATAGAGATGAGCGTGATCGCCGAGACCCCCATCTCCTTCTTGCGAGACCGGAGGTGGCTGACGGCGATGAGCCAAGCGAAGCGCATGCAGAGATCCGAGGCACACCTGGGAGCGCGGTGTGCCCACAGGTCGGCACGCGCTTAACCGATCCCGACGGGCTGTGCGCGCCGCCGACCTACTTCGGGAACGCCGGGGTCTGGTAGAGCTCGGGACAAGACATGGCGGTGATCGCGCCCTCGACCAAGCCGGAGGCCGTCACCGCGCCGACGGCGTCGATGTAGGCCCCGGAGAAGTCGGCCATGCTCAAGACGAGGCCGTAGTTGTCGCCGTCTGGGCTGACCGTGGTGGTGTGCACATCGGGGCCCCCTGACCAGGTCTTGCCCGTCCAGAAGTAGTCCTCGTAGCCCTGCTGCTCGCTCACCTCGAAGCTGCCCTCGCCCATCGGGCAGTAGAGCGCCCACAGCGCGCTGGAGTCGGCCTCGCTGAGCTGAAGCTCGGCGCCGTCGTAGTCCTGCACGGTGAGGGTGAGGTGGCAGAACCCGCCCACCAGCACGGCCTGGGGGTCGAAGGGATCGGAGGTGTCGCCGTGGTTGAAGTACTCGACGACGTCCGCGCAGCTCGCCAAGGATGGCGTGGCCAAGGTGAACAGCGCCTTGCCGTCGAGGTGAAAACCATACGCGACGCGGCTGGCGACGGCGGCGTCTTGGTCCACCGTCGAGACCGTGCCCTCCACGAGGGCGGGCTCTCCCTCGTCCCCGCCTTTACAGCCGACGAGCGGGAAGATGAGCCCGAGCCACAGAACCTTCATGAGCACCTCCTCAGGCGAGATCGCCGCCGGTCTCCGCGTCCGAGCCGCCGCTCGCCTTGTGCGCGAGCCAAGCCTCCATGAAGCCCGTGATGTCGCCGTCGAGCACCCGATCGGTGTCACCCATCTCCATGCCGGTGCGCGTGTCTTTCACCATACGGTAGGGCTGCAGGACGTAGCTGCGAATCTGGCTGCCCCACTCGATCTTCTTCTTCGTCGCGTTCACCGCGTCCATGGCCTCTTGGCGCTTCTGGATCTCAAGCTGGTAGAGCTTGGCGCGGAGCATCTTCATCGCCGTGTCTTTGTTCTTGTGCTGGCTGCGCTCAGCCTGGCAGGCGACGACGGTGTTGGTGGGCAGGTGGGTGAGCCGCACGGCGGAGTCGGTCATGTTGACGTGCTGACCGCCCGCGCCAGACGCCCGGTAGGTGTCGACGCGCAGATCGACCATGCGGATCTCGATCTCGATGTTGTCCTCGACGTCGGGGTAGGCGCCGACGGACGCGAAGGCCGTGTGGCGCCGGGCCTGGGAGTCGAAGGGCGAGATGCGCACGAGGCGGTGAACGCCGATCTCCGCGCGTAAGTAGCCGTAGGCGTAGGCGCCTTGGACCTCGATGGAGCAGGACTTGATGCCCGCCTCCTCGTGGAGCTGCTCATCGACGATCTTCGTCTTGAAGCCCCGGCGCTCGGCCCAGCGAAGGTACATCCGCTTGAGCATCTCGGCCCAGTCCGCGGCGTCGGTGCCGCCCGCGCCGGAGTTGATCTCCAGGATGGCGCCGTTCTCGTCGCCCTCGTCGCCGAGCAGGCGCTCGATCTCGATGGCGCGCACGCCCTCGCGGAGCTGGGTGAGCTGGCCCTCGGCCTCGGCGACCATCGCCTTGCTGTCGTCGCCGCCGCCGGCCTCATCGGCCAGCTCCAGCATCACGCCGATCTCTTCAGCGAGGGTGGAGAGGCGCTGCCAGGTGCGCACGACGCGCTCTAAGGCGCCCTTCTCTTTGAGCATCTTCTGGGCCCGGGCCTGGTCGGCCCAGAACTCGGACAGGTTCGCTTGGCGCTCTAAGTCTTCGAGCCGCTCTAGCTTGCCATCGACGTCAAAGATGCCTCCGGAGCACGCTAAGTTGCGTGCTCAGGGCGTTCGTCTCATCACGGATGTCTTCTGGGGCCATCGGAGCCTCCATCGTCTGGGGCGCGCGGAGTAACACGGCCTCACGGATCAGGCCCCCGTCACCGCCGCGATGAGGCCCTGGCCGGACCAGCCCAGGCGGTGAAGCACACGCGCCTCCGCCTCGGCCATCTCGGCGAGATCGGCCTCGTTCGTCTCGTGGTCGTAGCCGAGGAGGTGCAGCAGGCCGTGGACCATCAGCACACGCAGCTCGTCGCGGAGGGGGGTGCCGCGCTCGGCGGCCTGGCGGGTGGCCGTGGGCACGCTGATCACGAGGTCGCCCAGAAAGTCCTCGTCCTCTTGGGGGAAGCTGAGCACGTCCGTGGGGGCCGCTTTGCCGCGCCATTGTTCGTTGAGGCCCTGGATGTGGGCGTCGGAGCACAACACGAAGGAGAGCTCGGCCTCGGCCAGCTCGACGGCCACGAGCAGCGCGTCGGCGTCAGACGCGACGGCCTTGGCGAGGTCGGCGTCCTCTGCGAGATCCGCCCAAGAGAGCTCGACGCTCACGGCGCCCGCCCCCCGAGGCCCCGCTCACCGACCGGCGGCGGCAAGAAGTCGGGCGACTCGTAGTCGATGACTTCAGTGCTCTCATCTTCAGGCAGGCCGTCCTCCCCCGGCAGCGGCAGGGTGTTCCGCGCCGCCGCGAGCTCCGCCGAGGGGATCTCCAGCGTGATGACGGCCTCGCGCAGGGGCCGCTCCTCGGCCACGGCGACCCGGCGCGCGGGCAAGGGCTTGTCGGGGTACGCGATGCGGTGGTGGTGAATCGCGAGCACCGTCGTCTTGAACACCCCGGCGATGATGTACAGCTCGTTCAGGGTGAGCGGGCAGTCTTGGAGCTGGCCATCGGCGAGGGTGGAGTTGATGATCTTCTGAATCATCTCGCCGACGTTGTCCGGCGTGGGGCGCTTGATCGACCGGCAGGCCGCCTCGATCTTGTCGGCCAACATCAGGATGCCCGCCTCGCGGGTGTTGGGCCGGGGGCCAGGGTACCGGAAGTCTTCAGCGTCCGTCGCCGGGTCGTTCTTGAGGGCCTGGACGTAGAAGTAGTACACCAGGCCGTCGCCGTGGTGCATGTAGATGTTGTCGATGATCGGCTGGGGGAGCTTGTGATCCCGGGCCGTGGCGCCGCCATCGCGGACATGGTCGATGATGACCTGGGCCGACTGGTAGGCCGTGAGGCGCTCGTGGCGGTTCACGCCGTCGGTCTGGTTCTCGACGAAGTACTGCGGGCGGACGGCCTTGCCGATGTCGTGGAAGTAGGCGCAGACCCGCACCTGCAGGGCGTTCGCGCCGACGGCCTCGGCGGCGGCCTCGCCCAAGGCCCCGACCATCACCGAGTGGTGGTAGCTGCCCGGGGCGCGCATCATCAGGTTTCGTAGGAGCGGGTGGTCGAGGTTCGCGAGCTCCAGGAGCTGCAGGTCGGTGACGAAGCCGACGAGCTCAAAGAGCGGCACCAAGGCCAGCACCAGAAACGCCGAGAGCATCCCGCCGACGAGCGCGAAGGTGAGATCCCAGCCCACGGACAGGGCGCTGGGCGTGAGGCCGCCGAGGTTCATCGCCAGCAGATCCAAGGCGATGACCATGACGGCGTTGGCGACGCCGGTGAGCAGGCCCGCGCGCAGGATGACCCGACGCTCCCGGCGGCGGCCGATGCTCCAGGCCCCGACGAGGCCCGAGACCAAGAAGAACACGAGCCAAGACCAGCTCTGATCGAGCGCCAAGGCCGCGAAGGCCGCCGAGAGCACGGCGAAGACGAAGCTCGCCTCGGCGTTCACCAAGAACCGCACCAGCAGGACGGAGCCCGCCAAAGGCGCCGCGTACAAGAACGAGCTGGGGCTCACCCCCTGGCCGATGGCCTGGGCGACGGGATCAGACAGCTCACCGCAGAGCCGGGCGAGGCCGGTGTTGAGCACCAACAAGGCGCCCATCGCCGCGAGATCCCGAAAGCTCGTCGTGAAGCGGCGGAAGGCGGCGCCCGCGAAGCGCTGGGCGGCGACGATCATCACGCCGCAGAGCACAAACACCGTGCCCGCCGCGCGACCGGGGCTGGAGTCGCCTTGGCGCGCGACGAGCTCTTGCAGCGCCTCGACCTGCTGGGCGGTGACGACGTCGCCGTCACGAACCAAGGCCGCGCCGCGCTCGACGGCGACGGCGACGGGCTGCACCGAGCGGGAGGCCGTGGCCCGGCGCTCGTTGGTGAGGAGCTGGTTGTAGGAGAAGTTCGCCCGCAGCATGGCCCGGGCGATGGCGGCGGCCACCCGGGCGCGCTCGGCGACCTCGCCCTCGGCGTAGTGCTCCATGACGTGCAGGGTGACGGCGTCTCGGGCGTCGTTGGTCGAGCGCACGGCGCTGAGGTCTTGGAGCAGCACCTCGTCCCGTTGTTCGCCCACCGCGCGGATCACGGTGATCGCCTCGCCCGCGCCGAGGCCGGTGACCTGCTCGTGGGCGACGTAGCCGCTCATGCCGACGGCGAGAAGGTCGATGGCGAGGCGCTCGACGCGCTCATCAAAGCCCCACAGCGCGACGAGCTCGACATCCTCCACGCGTAGGCTCACGCCGAGCTGCTTGAGCAAGACCGCGCCCAAGGCCGAGCGCTCGGCGTCGCTGAGGTTGGCCCGGCCTTTGGCGCGGGCGGCGAGGACGGCCTCGCTCGTCTGCCGACGGCCGAGGTCAAACGCCGCCGCGACACGCTCTTGCACCCGGTTGAGCAGGGTGGCGTCGTAGTCGTACACCGCCGGGGTGCCGCTGACCGCCTCGTCTTGGCGCAGGCGCGTGGCGGCCTCGTCCACATAGGTGAAGGCCATCGGCGCCTTCACGTCGCGGGTGGCGACCTCACCGGCCTTCAGGCCAGGGTCGGCCACGCGGCCAAAATCGACCACGATCAGCGCGTTGGCCAAGCAGACCAACAGCAGCAGGGCCACACGGGCGGAGACTCCGCCGGGGCGACTGGCGAGAAGCCAGCTTATGGGGCACCTCCAGGGCCAGGATCACGCCCCCTCTTCGGGGCACGATGCCGATCATACGCCTGGATGATCTTGCTGACCAGCCCGTGGCGCACGACGTCGAGATGCGAGAAGTGCGCGAACTGAATGCCCGGCACGTCGCGCAGCACCTCGATGGCCTCGACGAGCCCCGAGCGGGTGTGCCCGGGGAGGTCGATCTGGGTGATGTCGCCGGTCACCACCGCCTTGGAGCCGAAGCCCAGGCGGGTGAGGAACATCTTCATCTGCTCGGACGTGGTGTTCTGGGCCTCGTCCAAGATGATGAACGACTCAGAGAGCGTGCGGCCACGCATGAACGCCAAGGGCGCGACCTCGATGACGCCCTGCTCGATGAAGCGCTGGACCTTGTCCGTCTCGATCATGTCGTGGAGGGCGTCGTAGAGCGGGCGCAGGTAGGGGTTGACCTTCTCGGCGAGGTCACCGGGCAGAAACCCGAGCTTCTCACCGGCCTCAACGGCCGGGCGGCAGAGCACGATGCGGTTGACCTCGCCCCGCTTGAGCGCGCCGACGGCCATCGCCATGGCGAGGTAGGTCTTGCCCGTGCCCGCGGGCCCCACGCCGAAGACGATGTCGTTCGCGCGGATCGCGTTGACGTAGCTGCGCTGGCGGGGTGTGCGGGGGAAGATCGCCTTCTTCTTGACGCCGATGAGCAAGGTCTCGGAGAAGATCTGCTGAATCGGGGCGTCTTGGGACTCCCGCATCATGCGGCAGGCGTGGTCGACCGCTGAGGGATGCAGCGCGAAGCCCGTGCCGACGAGCTCGTAGAGCTGGCGCAACAGGGACTCGGTGCGGATCACGTCCTGCTCGCCGCCGAGGATGCGGAGCGCGTCACCCCGGTGGGTGACCTTCACGTTCATCTCGCGAGAGATGAGCTTGATGTTGCGCCCCAGCTCACCCGAGAGCTCACGAAGCCGCTCGGTGTCGGGGAAGGTGACGGAGGCTTCATGCTCGGTCTGGGGATCTTCGGCGGAAATGAGGACACCCCGACGCAGGATGCGGGTGGAAGGAGCCCCTCAGTTATACTCCCTTGCCCGACGGCGCCAAGCGCGGCATAGCCCACGCGCGGCGTAGAGGTCGAAGACTGTCCTCGAAGATTGCCCCGGAGCGTACCCTTGATCATCGGCGTCCCCGCGGAGATCACCGCCTATGAGGGCCGCGTCGCCCTCACCCCCGCTGGCGCCCGGGCGCTCACCCGCGCCGGGCACAGCGTGCTCGTGCAGCAAGGCGCCGGGGACGCCAGCGGCCTCACCGATGACGACTATGTGCGCGCGGGCGCTGAGCTTGTGCCCACGCCGGAGGAGGTCTGGGGCCGGGCGGCGATGATCTGGAAGGTGCAGGCGCCGCTGGAGGCCGAGTGGCCGATGATGCGCGCCGAGCAGACCCTCGTGGCGTACCTGCACCTCGCCGCCAACCCCAAGCTCGCCCAGGCCCTCGCCCAGGCCAAGCTCACCGCCCTGGCCCTTGAGCTCGTCTCCGATGGCCAAGGCGCCCTGCCGCTGCTCACGCCGATGTCGGAGATCGCCGGGCGGCTGGCGATTCAGGCCGGGGCGATGTGCCTGGGCCACCAGCACGGCGGGCGCGGGCTGCTCTTGGGGGGCGCGACCGGGGTGGAGCCCGCCCGGGTGCTCCTCTTGGGCGGCGGTGTCGTCGGGGAGAACGCCGCGCGGGCCGCCTTGGGGGCCGGCGCCGACGTGGTGGTGATGGACATCCTCTTGCCGCGCCTGCGCGCCCTCGACGCGCGCCTCGGGGGCCGGGCGAAGACGCTGTTCGCCTCGCCGGGCAATCTGGAGCGCGCCTTGGGTGAGGCGGATCTCGTGATCGGCGCGGTGAACGTGCCCGGCGCGCGCACGCCTCGGCTCATCCGGCGGGACACGCTCTCTCTGATGAAGCCCGGCGCCGGGATCGTCGATGTCGCCGTGGACTCGGGCGGCGTCGCCGAGACCACACGCCCCACCACCCACGCCGAGCCCTGCTACGTCGTCGAGGACGTGGTGCACTTCGCCGTGCCCAACCTGCCCGGGGCCGTGCCGCGCACCGCCACCTTCGCCTTGCAGAACGCCACCCTGCCCTACGCCCAGACCCTCGCCGATCGGGGCGTGTGGGCGGCGATCTCCCAAGATCCTGGGCTGGGCCAAGCCCTCGCCGTCTCTGAAGGTCAGGTGCACCACGTCGGCGTCAAGTCGCGCTGATCGTTCGTGATTTGTGCGCACCAAAATCAAGCTCGACGCCGACTCTCCGTGATCTATGGTGGGCTCACCACACACCCACGGAGACACGATGTCGATCCCGCCCTCCTTTGTCCGCCGCCGTGACCTGCTCGCCCAGTCCTTCGCCCTCGCCGTGATCGTGGCCTGCGCGGGGCCGGAGAAGGAGCCGCCGAGCCCCGCCGACGACACCGGCGAGCCCACCGGAGACGACAGCGGCGAGGACACCGGCGGCGACGACACGAGCGGCGAGACGGCGACGGAGACCGGCGGCGAGACCGGCGAGACGGCGACGGAGACCGGCGGCGAGACCGGCGGCGAGACGGCGGAGCCCGAGGCCAGCTGCGAGGGCGCCTCCGAGCCGCTCCCGTCGAGCTGCGTGTCCACGAGCGGCGACGGCGAGGGCCCCTACTACCGCGACGAGTACCCCGAGCGCGTGAACCTCAACGTCTTGGAGGAGGCCGGGGATGAGATCCTCGTAGAC
>JBEAVX010000755.1:0-4144 GCA_041160755.1 Pseudomonadota bacterium | reverse complement strand
GACGCGGTGATGGTGCTCGCTGACGCGACGGCGGCGCAGCTCCGGGGCGGCCCTGCCACGGCCTGGCCCACCCGTTTTCTGCCGGTCTTGTGGAGCCCCGAGCACGGCCTCGACGCCGGCGCCGCGCGCTCCTTGGTGCGCGCCTGGACCACCCGCGCCCGAGGCGACGAGGCCCGACGCCTCTCCCAACAAGCCGAGCTCGGCACCACCGACGAGGGCGCCGCGGGGCTGGTGCGCTGGCTTCAGCTCCAGCTCAGCCTACGCACCGAGCGGATGCTGATGGCCCGCAGCGCGCCCTGATCGGCGGCGCGACCGCCTCAGAACGCGTCGTTCAGCGCGGCGGGGGTGGCCTTGTTGTCCTTCTCGTAGTTGCTCGTGCCTTTGGACCAGTTCAACGAGTCGTCGTTGTCGAGGGCGCCGTAGACGTTGGCGCTGAGCTGCATCGAGAAGCCTTGGGACATCGCGTTGGACCAGTCCTCTCGGCCGCTGTTGTACTCCAGCTCGTCGATGATCAGGCCGTCAAACTCGACGAAGAGCTCGTCGTCGGTGTTATCGAGGGTGATGTCGCTGCCGTAGGTGTAGTCGCCGGTGAGGCCGCCGTTCTTCTTGCTGTCGGCGTTGCGCAGAAACAGCGCGTGCGCCCCGGCGGCGATGAAGACCTCGCTCGTGAAGGTGTGGCTGTCGGTGCCGCTGTCGTAGACCGACCAGCCGCCGCAGATCAGGATGTCGGCGCCGCTGGCGTTGTACAGCTCAAACCACTCGGCCTCGTTGTCCTTGAGCGTCTTGGGATCCTGCATGAGCTCGGTGATCACGAGGTCGCCGTAGCTCAAGAGGCCCTCGTCGCAGAGGCCGTCGCAGTTGTTGTCGGCGGCGTCGCGGGTCTCTTTGGCCGTGGGGTTGACGCTCAGGTCGGTGTCGTCACAGTCGTCCCCGTCCTTGACGGCGTCGGTGTCGTAGCCGTCGCCGTCACAGTCAAAGTCGCTGTCGCCGAGGCAGTCGGAGTCGGCCCCGTCGTAGCAGACGTCCGTGGCCCCGGGGAAGCTCGTGGCGTCGCCGTCATCGCAGTCGGTGTTGTCTTCGCTGAGCGCGGCGGTGAGCGCGCAGGACATGGCGGTCACGGCGGGGTCACCAAAGCCGTCGCCGTCGAGATCGACATAGTACAGCGTGGCGTCGCTCGGCGGGCCCTCGTCGGTCTCGCCGTCGCAGTCCTCGTCCCCGCCGCCGCAGATCTCCGTGGCGTCGGGGTTCACCTCAGCCTTGGTGTCGTCGCAGTCTCCGGCGTCGGTGAGGTAGCCCGAGGGCGCCGCGCAGGCCTGGACGCTCACGTTCGGGTCGCCGAAGCCGTCGCCGTCGCCGTCGGCGTAGAAGGTCTCGGCGTCGGCGGTGAGGCCCTCGTCTAGCTCGCCGTCGCAGTCCTCGTCGCGGCCGTCGCAGGTCTCGACGCCGTCGGGGTTCACGCCGGCGTCGCTGTCGTCGCAGTCATCAGCGTTGGTGACCGCGCCGGTGGGCGCCTCGCAGGCCACAAACACCACGGCGGGGTCGCCGTAGCCGTCGCCGTCCTCGTCGGCGTAGGTCGTCTCGGCGTCGGTGGCGTCGTCGTCGATCTCCCCATCACAGTCTTGGTCTACGCCGTCGCAGAGCTCCTCCGCGCCGGGGTACCGGCTGGCGTCGTCGTCGTCGCAGTCCGTCTCCGCGCTCACACCGTCGCCGTCGGCGTCTACGGGCGCGCCGGAGTCGTCGTCCCCTCCGCCGCCGGTGTCGTCGGTGGTGGTGCCCGTGTCATCGACGGGTGTACGGTCCTCGTAGCCGATGGGCTTCTCCGGCAGACACGCCGTCATCAGGCAGAGCAGGGGGAGAAGAGGGCAGCGCATCACACACTCCGGGGGGACGATCTCACATCCTGCCGGGGATCAGCGCCCTCGTCAACCGGAGCGGGCTCAAAGGCCGCTGGGCTCGCCGGGGATCGGCTGGTGAATGGGCAGCACCACCTGGAAGCGCGCGCCTTCGCCGGGCTGGCTGCGCACGGTGATGAGGCCGCCGTGCCGCTCGGCGATTCGAGCGCAGATCGCGAGGCCCACGCCGTTACCGCCGTACTCTTCTGCGCGGTGAAGGCGCTGGAAGATGCCGAAGATTCGCGGGGCGTACCGCTCATCCAGGCCGATGCCGTGATCTCGCACGGTGATCCGCGCCACGCGGGTGTCCCACTCGGCGCTCACCTCGACGCGGGGCACGTCGTCCTTCTTGTGGAACTTCAGGGCGTTGCCGATGAGGTTCTGCAGGAGCTGGTGCATCAGCGTGCGGCTGGACTCCAAGGTCGGCAGGGGCCCGACGTTCACCACGGCGCCCTTCTCGTGGATCACCTCTTCGAGATCCGAGAGCACCTGGCGAACCACGACGCCGAGCTCGACGGACTGGAAGGTGATGGGGTTCGCCGCGGCGCGGGAGTAGCTCAAGAGGTCGCCGATCAGGCCGTGCACCCGCTCGGAGGAGCCGTAGATGCGGGTGAGGTACTCTTGGGCGCCCGGCGGGAGCTGGTCGCCGTAGAGCGCCCGCAGCCGCTCGGCGAAGAGCATGATCTTGCGGACAGGGGCCTGGAGGTCGTGGGAGACGATGGACGCGAAGCGGGAGAGCTCGGCGTTGGAGAGCGCGACGAGGCGCGACTTCTCCTCCAAGAGCTGCTCAGCCTGTTTGCGGTCGGTGATGTCGCGGCCGATGGCGTAGATGAGCTGCTCCTCGGCCGACGCCGAGGCGCTCCACAACACCGTGCGCCAGCCGCCATCCGCCGTGGCCAGACGCAGCTCAAAGCCGACGACCTCGCGGCCATCGGCGAGCTCCTCCGCCACAGCGCCGAACCGCGCGCGGTCCTCCGGGTGGCTCAGCTCGATGAGCGCCCGGCCCAAGATCTGGTCAAGGGGCAGGCCCAAGGCGCGCTCCCAGGCCGGGTTCACCTGCTTGAGCCGCCACTCCAGATCAAGGATGCCGAGCATGTCCGGGGACATCCGGAAGAACCGCTGCGCCCAGCCCATCTCGGGGATCGTGGCCATAGACACCCTACGCGCTCAGGGTCACGAGCTGGAGCCAGTATCGCCCGAGCAGGCTCATCAGGTCTACCAGGCCGTCGAAGCTCGGCGGCCGGATGACGACGGAGCTGACCCCCGCGGCGTACAGCGACCTGACCCACGGGTCCTCCACCGGGCCCGGGGTGATCACGACGACAGGCACAGCGCGGGCGCGGCGATCGGCGCGCAGCGTGGTGATGAGGGGCAACAGCTCCGGCGGCTGAAGGTCGAGCAGGATGAGCCCCGGCGGCGCGTCCCCGGCGAACAGCGCGAACTCCCCTTCGCCGCCGAGGTATCGGGTGAGCGCGCCCGCGTCCTCCAGCACGTCGAGGCGCCCGGGCAGGCTGGCGTCGATGACCGCGGCCTCCAAGCGCAGGCGCAGGTCGGCGCGGTCCACCACGAGGCAGATCACCAGCTCATCGCCGAGGCGATCCTCCTGGGCCATCGTTTAGTCCTCGTCGACGACGCGGCGGTCGCGCAGACGACGCTGAAGCGCTTTGGCGAGGCCAAACTCAGGGTCGATTCGTAAGGCCCGCGCGACGCGCGCCACGGCCTGCTCGTGCTCCCCGGAGTCGGCCTCGACCGCCGCGAGGAAGGTCTGGGTGGCGGCGACGGGGTCACCGCTCACGTCCGCGAGCTCCAGGAGCTCCCGGCCCTTCGCGTGGCGGCGGCGCAGGTCGAGCTGGGGGTTGTTCCAGATCGCCCAGCCGAGGTAGCCCGCGTACAGCGACGAGTTGGGCTCCTGCTCACGCGCCACATGAAACCACCGGGCGGCGGTGTGGAAGTCTTTGGCGGCGAGCGCGCGGAGGCCCTGCTCAAAGCTCGTCTGGTGGGGCGGGACCGCCAAGATGCCCGCCGAGGGGCGCCCGGCGCGGATGTTCTTCGACGCCTCACGCACCCGGGCGAGGAGCTTCTCGGAGATCTCCGAGAGCGCGGCGTTCTGGGCCTCACGCACGGTCTCGTCGTCGTAGCGGCGCTCCAGGCGCTCCAAGGCCCGGCTCACCAGCTCCGGGCTTGAGCCCTTGGGCACGCCCAAGGCCGTCCAGTCGTCGGCGCGCTCGATGCGCTCCCACTCTTTCTGAAGG
>JBEAVX010000735.1:0-6436 GCA_041160755.1 Pseudomonadota bacterium | reverse complement strand
GTCGCAGAACGCCGCGAGCAGGCGTCGGCGGTCGTACACGCAGGCCTCGCCGAGATGGGAGAGCGCCGTCGCGCGGTCTCCTCGGTGGGCGAAGGCCACGGCCATGAGGTGATGGGCGCGGGCGGGCTCGGGCCCCAGGCGGCTGCGGGCGTGGGCGACCAGCTCATCCCAGAGCGAGGGGTCTTGGCCCGTGGCGGCGAAGCGCGTGAGCACGAGCACGCCGTACCGCTCGGCGAGGGCGGGCTGGCTCGTCTCGGCGAGCTCAAGGCAGCGCCGGGCCCAGGTGAGCTGGCTCAGATCGCCGGTCAAGGCGGCGAGGTTGCCCAGCGCGACGGCGAGGCGGATCGCGTCCGTCGGGCGGGTCGTGGAGGCGTCGAGGCGCAAGAGACGATCCTCCAGGTGCCTGAGGAGCGGCTCAAAGTTGGGGTCTCCCGCGTCGCGGAGGGTCCACGCGACCCGCAGCCCGGCGTCGAGGAGGTCGATCTGAACGCGCAGCGGCAGGGGCCCCTCGGCCCGGGCCTCCATGGCCGAGGCGACGCGCCACACCCGCTCGGCGAGGGGGTGCGGGCCGAAGGCGCCGAGCTTCTGCACGCAGACGCCGAGGACGGGGCCGAGCACGTCAAGGTCGTCTGGGACACGATCGTAGATCACCCCCAGCGCGGCGACGGCGGCGCCGGTCGGGCTGTCTTGGGTGGCCAAGGATCCCCAGAAGAAGGACTGCGCGGCCTCGGGGTTGGTGTCCCACAGCTCGCCGAACCCGTCCCAGGCGAGATCATGCTCAGCCTCCAAGGCGCTGCGCCGGGCGCGAGAGGCGGCCTCGGGGTGGACGAGGCCCAGGGCGCGGACGAGGCGTGTGGCGAGGAGCGCCGGGGCCTCGTCGGGGTGGGCGCCGACACGAACCGAAGAGGCCGCCATCCACGGGGCGAGGGCCTCACGCTCGGCCTCGATGTCGATGGCCAAGACCGCGTCTCCGACGCCCAACAAGGCGCCGAGGCCCCGCTCGTCTCCGGCGAGGGCGAGCACCAGCTCCGGCGGTCCCGGCGCCAGCGGGCGGCCCAAGACGTGACGAAGCCGGGCGCCGTGGTCATCGCCCGCCGTCAGGGTCAACGCGGGGCTCAAGGTCAACACGCCGCGCTGGGTGGGGGCGGCCTCAGCGCCCCAGAGGCGGCGCTCCTCGTCTGGGGGTCGAGGCGGCGCGGCGGCGCTCAGGGCGGCGGACGGCGCGTCCACGAGGCGCACACGCCAGCCGTCTTCTGCCAAAGCGCGACCGAGCTTGAGGGTGAGGGTGGCCGCGGCGCTCAAGGCGCTGCGCGTGATCACGACGACGATCTTTGGGTTCATCGGGTGGGCGCTCCTCTCCTGAGCCTATGGCGCCCTCCGCCGAGGGTACATAGCGCAAAAGCCAAATTCGACTCGACCGCGGTCGATTCTGGCGTCGGCGCTATAAAACCGCTACGCGCCGACGCCAGATCTGATCCCACCGGGGTCGTCAGGATGCAAACGCCCAAGGATCACGATCGGGTTATGGGGCCGAAAACGTCGGAGCGAGCATGTCCCTCACCCTCTACGGCATCCCCACCTGCGACAGCGTGCGAAACGCCCGCACCCACCTTGATCTCGCCGGGATTCAGTACACCTTCGTCGATCTACGCGCGAACCCGCCGAGCCGGGCGCAGATCGAGACCTGGATCACCACCCTCGGCGCGCTGCGGCTCCGCAACACCTCGGGCCGGGCCTTCCGCCAGCTCGGCCCCGAGAAGGCGAGCTTCACCGACGCCCAGTGGGCTGAGGCCTACGCCCAGGACCCGATGCTGCTCAAGCGGCCGATCATCGAGCGGGACGGCACGCCGCTGATGGTGGGCTTTAAGGATCCCGACGCGGGCCTCGCCCTCATCCGCGCCAAAGGCTGAGCCCGTTCAGGCTCAGGCGCTCAGGCCGCAGCGACGCAGGAGGGCGTCGGGGTCGGGGTCGCGGCCCATAAAGTCTCGAAAGAGCTGCTCGGGCGGCGCGCTGTTGCCTCGGGAGAGCACACGCTCCAGGTACTCGCGGCCCACGACGGGGCTGAGCACGCCCTCGTCCCGAAAGCGCGTGAAGGCGTCGGCGTCGAGCACCTCGGCCCACTTGTAGCTGTAGTAGGCCGCCGCGTAGCCCGTGGGGTGGGCGAAGAGGTGGGTGAAGCGGCGCACGATGAACCCGGCGTCGGTCTGGGTGGGCACCCGCCAGCCATCCAGGAGCTCCCGCAGGCGCTCGTCGAGCTCTTCAGGCGCCCAGTCTCGGCCGCGCAGGTGAAGCTCCAGGTCGAGCTTGCCGTGGGCGAGCTGGGCCATGAAGTTGATGCCCGCCTGGAAGTTGTGGGCGGCGACGAGGCGGTCAAAGAGCGGCTGGGGCAAGGCCTCGCCGGTCTCATGGTGCCGGGCGATGAGGTCCAGGCCCGCGCGCTGCCAGCACCAGTTCTCCATGATCTGCGAGGGCAGCTCGACGAAGTCCCAGGCGACGTTCGCCCCGGAGAAGCTGCGCACCTCGACGTCGCTGGTGAGGTGATGGAGCAGGTGGCCGAGCTCATGGGCGACCGTCTCGACCTCGCGGTGGGTGAGCAGCGCCGGGCCGCCGTCGGTCGGGGCGGTGAGGTTCCCGGCGATGAGCCCGACGTGGGGGCCGCGCTGGCCCGGCGGCGCGGCTTCAGCGGTGTACAGGGTGCCCATCCAGGCGCCGCCCTGCTTGCTCTCCCGGGGGTGCCAGTCGGTGTAGAACGCGCCGAGCAGGCGCCCGTTTTGGTCGTGCAGCTCGAAGTAGCGCACCTCGGGGTGCCAGGTCTCGACGGCGCCGGGCACGCTCGGGCCGCCGGCCCGGGGGCAGCAGGTCTCCCGAGGGGTCACGCGCAGGCCAAACAGGCGCTCCACCAGGGCGAAGAGGCCGTTGAGCACGCCGTCGAGGGGGAAGTACGGGCGCAGGGCCTCCTCGTCGAGCTCGTAGCGGGCTTGGCGCAGCCGCTCGGAGTAGAAGGTGACGTCCCAAGGCTCAAGCGCCACGCCCGGCTGGCCGAGCAGCTCGGCCTTAAACGCGGCCAGCTCGGCGACATCGGCGAGGAACGCGCCCTTCACCCGCTCGTGGAGGCCGTTGACAAAGCCCAAGGCGACCTCACCCCGGCGGGCCATGCGGCGGTGGAGGATGTGGTCGGGGAAGTGCGCCGCGCCGAGGAGCGTCGCCTTCTCGTGGCGAAGGCGGAGGATCTGGCCGATCAGCGGGGTGTTGTCGTGGGGGGTGACGCTGCCCACGGCGCCCATCGCCTCCCAGAGCGCGCGGCGCAGGGGCTCGTCGGCGGAGAACTTCATCACCGGCAGGTACGAGGGCATGTGGAGGGTGAAGCGCCACACCGGGCGCTCGGGGGTGCCGAGGCCCTTCGCCCGGGCCAAGGCCAAGGCGGCGGCGCGGGCGCTCTCGGGCAGGCCGTCGAGGCGCGCGGGATCGTCGATGAGCAGCTCGAACTGGTTCATCGCGTCGAGCACGTTCTCTGAGAAGGTCTGGGTGATCGACGCCAGCTCCCCCTCCAGGGCCTCCAGACGGCGTTTGCCGTCGTCGGGGAGCTCCGCGCCTGACTCGCGGAAGTCGGCGAGGGTCTCGTCCATGAAGCGGCGGTGTACGCCGGTGAGCGCCTGGCCTTCGGGGCTCTCGGCGACCCCGCGCAGAGCGTCCCATAGCCGAGCATCCAAACGCACCCGGGCGTAGAAGCCGCTCACCAGGGGCAGCGCCTCGCGGATCGCGTCGCGAAGCGCCGGGGAGTTGTCGACGCTGTCGAGGTGGTTGATGAGCGTCCAGGCGAAGTCCAGCGGCTCCGTCGCCCGCTCAAAGGCCAACAGCACCGAGGCGACGCTCCGGGCCTCCGGCGGCAGCGCGGCGATCTCGGCCAGGGCCTTCTCTCCGAGGCGTACACCCTCTTGAACCGCCTCAAGCACCCGATCTGAGGTCAACCGTGACCATGGGACTCGGACCGTCGGCGTCAGGAACGGGTTCAGCATCAAGCCCCCCACGCGGGAGTGAAGTTCTTTTGTACAGGGTAGCATCAACGGCGCGCGGATGGGCAGGGTCCGCTCGACGTGTGTGGGCTCACCAGACGAAACCGGCGCTCGCGACGGCGATCATCTGCGCCCAATGAATCAAAAAAAGCGGCCAGAAGCTCCGCGCGCGCAAGCAGAACCAGCCCGCGAGCAGCCCGCCGAACAAGCTCAGCACGCTCTCGACCTGGGGCCGATCGAAGTGCAAGAGCGCGAAGGGGATGGCCTGGGCCCAGATCGCCAAGACCGGATCGCGCCGGGCGACGCCGTGGAGCATAAACCCCCGAAAGAGCAGCTCCCAGCCCAAGAAGTCTACCCCGATGCCCAACATCTGCTCGGCGAGGCCCGAGAGCGAGGCCCGGGCGGCCTTGTGCGTGGGGTAAAACTCGGCGAGGCTCGGCGTGTTGGCGACCAAGGCCACCGCCGCGGGCACGATGAGCGCGATGGCCGCCCCGGCGCGCGGAGCCCAGAAGCGCCAGTCGCCGAGGCCAACCCCCCAGGCGGAGACCATGCCCAGACGCCGCAGGGCCAAGCCCCCCAAGACGACGCCGGAGAGGGCGGCCGGGGCCCAGACCATCGGGTGCTCGCGGACGAGCAGCGGCGCGAGGATCCGGGTGAGCAGGCACGCCGCGACGAGCCCGGCGCCGAGCCCCGCGAGCAGGCGCTCCCGGCGAGCGACGATGGCCTCATAGAGCGCGGCCGCCGTGAGCGGGAAGGCGCCGTGCACCACCGCGCGCCAGGCGCCATAGGCCAGCGGCTCCCCCCGGATGCCTTGCTCTTCACCAAAGAAGAAGGCGAAGAAGGACACGAGGCCGACGAAGCCCACGAACCCCGCCGAGGCGGGGCGCGGCGAGGCCCCGGGCGCGGGGCCGATCAGCGTGGTGAGGAGCGCTGAGGCGCGTTCGGGGACGTTCACGCGGCCTCCTCTACCCCAACGAAGGCCCTCTTGTCGAAATCTTGGCTTTCAACACCCTAGGATCCCATGTTGATCCTGTATTATGAGCCCATGACACCGATGATCACCTCCTCCAGCGCGCCTTCGGGCCGCCTCCTGCTCAGCCTCGTCGGCCTGGGCCTGCTGACGGCCTGCGGCCCCGCCATCGTCGAGATGCCCTTCGACGGCGACCAAGACGGCCTCATGGACCTCGACGAGCGAGACCTCGGCACCGACGCCGCCGACCCCGACACCGACGGCGACGGGTTCTTGGACGGCTGGGAGGTCAACCAAGGCGCGGATCCCCTCGACGCCGCCGTGCACCCCTACACCGGGATGTACGAGATCGACCCCACCTGCCGAGACTCGGTGAAGCCGACGGGCAACGAGGTCGGCGAGGTCGCGGAGGACTTCGCGCTCCTCGACCAGTTTGGCGAAGAGGTCCACCTCATCGACTTCTGCCGCCGCACCATTCTGCTGGAGTACGGTGGCTTTACCTGAAGCACGTGCGTCGCAAACGCTCCCGGGTTGGAGCTCCTTCAGCAGCAGCACCTCAACGGCGGCCTCCTCATCATGCTCGTGATGAACGGCGGCGACTCCACCACCGCCAAGACCCTCGCCGACGACAACGACCTCACCTTCCCCGTGCTCGTGGACCCAACCTACGAGGTCTTCAACCGCTGGAACCCGAGCTACACCACCCCGAGCACGACCTTCTTGCGCCCGGGCCTCGTGGTCGAAGAGGTCGAGACGACCTGGTACCCCGAGCAGGTGGAAGAGCTGCTTTATGGGGAGTGAGCCCGCGGCGCGGCTCCCCTAAGCGCGCACGATCTCGCTCGTTGGGCGCGGCTTGGCCTGCGCGATCTCGCATCTAGCGGATCGATCACGCCGTAGTCTGCCGCCGCTGTCGGGATCGTCGATCATTATTGTCGGCGCTCGGATTCTTTTGGTTGAACCGGCAGTACGCTCTCTGGGTGTCCTCAAACCTGGAGATGTCCTGTGCGTCAACTGCTCACGCTCGCCGTTGTGTCTGCCCTCACGCTCAGCGCGACCTACTCCTCCCCCGCCGCCGCCCAAGACCCTTGCGGCGAGACCTTTGAGGAGTGTCTGCCGGCGCTCACCCGTGTCGTGGAGGAGAGCCTCAGCCAGAGCGTCGTCGAGGAGGCCATCGTTCGGGCGGTGGACGACGCGGACCCCGCCAACGCGGCCTTTGATGAGCTCAGCGACGAGGTCAAGCCCAAGCCTGGCACCGCCGGGGAGCTGATCAAGGCGATCCTCGCCACCGACCCCGCGAAGCGTGTGCTGAGCGACCTCGGCACGCCGCTCTTGGACAAGGTGAAGAAGGACTGGGCGGCCATGCGCACGACGGAGAACATCGCGCTCTTGGCGTTCGGCGTCGTGATCGCGGCCCCGACGGTCACCGGGGTGATCGCCGACCCCAAGCTCTTGA
>JBEAVX010000725.1:0-5382 GCA_041160755.1 Pseudomonadota bacterium | reverse complement strand
CTCCCAAGGGACGTCGCTGACGTGCATGGCATAGGTTAACAGACCGACCGCGCGGCTGTCACCTAGACGCTTCACCGCCTCAGCGAACAGGTGTACGTTCGCCTCAAGCGCATCCCAGACGTTGCCCCTGTGGGCGTGGCGCAGGAGGATCAAGGCGAGCTTGCCGCCGCCTTCGCCGGGCATGGCCTCGTCTGGCGTGATGGCGAGGTCTTGGAGCACCAGCCGGAGCGCTGGGAGGGCGTCGCCGAGGCCCTCGATGGTGTCCAGCGGGGCGTCGTAGAGCTCGGAGACGCGGGTGGGGGCGGTCCAGGGCTTCGCGCCGTGGGCGATGAGCAAGGTGACGACCATCGGCAGGCGTGGACCTTCGGTCTGCTCCCAGACCCGCAGGGCGGCGCGTAAGGCGCGGAGCGGCATGAACGGGTCGGGGCTCGACTGGTGCTCGATGACGAAGACGACCTCGGCCCGGTCGCCGCTGCGCCAAGGCGCGCGGTAGAGCAGGTCTGGGGCGCGCATTCGGAGATCGCCGTCGAGCTGCTCCGTCGGCGCGGGGCTGAGCTGGGCGAGGTTGAGGCGCGCGGCCACCGAGGGCGGCAGCAGCGCGCGCAGGACCGGCGCGAGCTCGGAGGGCTCGCTGAACACGAGCTTAAAGACGTGGTCGTGGGGTGTTGTGCTCACGACCCTCGACTATCCGGGGGTGCTGCGGGCGAGGGCGAAGGGGCCAAATCAGGCGGATAAATCTGCACAAAATAGGCCAACGCGCGTAGTGTGTGGGTCGAAGTGACCTTGAGGACGGGATCGTCGCGATGACCTCCATCCGAAGGCCTCAGAAGACCCCCGATGTCCTGGCCCCACCTCGGCTACACTCGCGGAGGTGGCCGACGCGCCCCCGTCGAGGTGTGTGATGGTGGTCTCTCTCGTCTTGATTTTGGGCCTCGCGTGTCAGGGCGCGGGCGACAACCCCACGAAGGACGATCCCGGCGAGACCGGCGAGACCGGCGAGTCCACCGGGGACAGCGGCGACGACAGCGGGAGTGACTCCGGCGAGAGTCACTCCGGCGACAGCGGCGACGACACCGACACCGACCTCGCGCCCCAGCGCTGCACGGGCTTCGCGACGAGCCCCACCCCCTTCGCGCTGCCCGAGGTCGGCGCCACGGGCGCGGCCTTCACCGGCCTTCGAGGGGACGCCAACTGCGCCAGCCTTGACCCGGCCTACACCCTCGCCGACCTCCTCGGCGACGGTCGGCCGGAGCTGGTCGTCACCCGCGACTGCCGCGACGCCAGCGTCGGGCGCGACGTCTGGTCGGTCTACCTCGGCGCGTCGTCGGGCTTTGGCGCCTCACCCACGGCCTACGCCCTGCCTACGGTCTCCACCACGTCGGCGGGCCTGCCTTTCCCGACAGACGAGGAGCCTGAGGACTGCGAGGGCTCCGGTCTGCCGGGCTACGCCTTGGCGGAGCTGCACGGCGACGGCCGCGCCGAGCTCGTGCTCACCGTGGACTGCGTCGAGGAGGCCACGGGGGTGAGCCAGTGGCTTGTTTATGCCGCCGAGCCCGCGGGCTTCGCCGCCGCCGCCACGCCGTTCACCTTGCCTACGGCGCCGATCGGGGAAGACCCGCCTTGGGGCCGCGTAGAGGCTGGCGCCGACTGCGGCGACGGCGTGCCGGGCCACGCGCTCCTTGACCTGAGCGGCGACGGCGCGCCCGACCTCGTCGTCACCCGCGCCTGCGACGACGACACCGTCGGCCAGGCCCGCTGGGACGTCTACCTCGGCGAGTCGGGCGGCGTGCGCGCGACGGCGACTCCTTGGGCCCTGCCCGAGCTGGGCGCGGACGCGACCTTCACCGGCGTCGAGGGCGCGGCCTCCTGCCGCACCGGGCGCGGCCCGACCTACGTCCTCGCCCAGGTCGACGGCGACGGCGTGCTCGACCTCGTGGTCACCGAGGACTGCGCGGACACCACCGTCGGCACGTCCATCTGGCGGGTGTACACCGGCTCGGCGAGCGGAGGGTTCTCGGCGACGGCGACGGACTGGGCGCTGCCTAGCTACGAGGACGGCGCGCCGGTGTTCTTGGCCCCCTCGGCCCGAGCGGCCTGCGGCCAGGGAGATCTGCCCGCCTATGACGCCGCCGACATCGACCACGACGGCTGGATCGACCTGATCGTGTCTGAAGACTGCCAAGAGTCCGAGGTCGGCGTGACCCGCTGGGCGGTGCACCGTGGCGGCCCCGGCGGCTTCGCCCAAGAGACGACGGCCTGGCCGCTGCCCTCGGGCTACAGCGTCACCGATCCGCCCTTCGTGGGTCGCTCGGGCACGGCGGACTGCGCGAGCCGAGACCTGCCCACCTGGGGCCTCGCCGATCTCACCCAGGACGGCGCCCTGGACCTCGTCGTGATGTACGACTGCGAGGACGACGCCGTGGGGCGCTCCAGGTGGGACGTCTACGCGGCGATCTGCGAGGGGTGAGCGCGCACGGCGCCGGGCTCAGCGTTTGTTCACGAGCCACGCCAGCTCGACCTCACCGAGCCCCTTGAGGGTCTGCACGCCCCGGGGCACACAGACGAACCGATCGCTCAGCTCGCTCGCCAAGGCGCGGGTGATCTGCACCCGCCCCGGCAGGCCCGAGGACTCCAGGCGCGCGGCGACGTTCACCGTGTCGCCCCAGAGGTCGTAGACGAGGCGGCTGCGGCCGATGACCCCCGCGACGACGGGGCCGACGTGCAGGCCAAAGCGCGCGGCGAGGGGCACATGGGCCCGGGCGGCGAGTTCGGGCAAGGAGTCGCGCATCTTCAGCGCCAGCTCGGCGAGGGCCCCGGCGGGGTCGGCGTGGGGGGTGGGCAGGCCGCAGACGACCATGTAGGCGTCGCCGACGGTCTTGATCTTCTCGGCCCCGGCCTCGGCGGTGAGCGTGTCGAAGGTGGTGAAGAAGGTCTCCAGCAGCTCGACGACCTGCTCAGGCTCGGCGTGGGCGGCGTACTCGGAGAAGCCGACGATGTCGGCGAAGAGCACGGCGGCGCGCTCGACCCGCTCGGCGATGCGGGACTCCCCGGCCATGAGCCGGGCGGCGATGGACGCGGGGAGCACGTTCTGGAGCAAGGTCTCCGAGCGGCGGTGGGCCTCGGCGAGCTCCGCCGTGCGCTGGGCCACCTCCCGCTCAAGGCCGTCGGTGAGCCGCTGAAGCTGCTCATCCAGCCGCGCCTTGGACAGCCGCGAGGCGGTCATCCGCGCCAAGGTCAGAAACAGCTCCTCGTGCCAAGGGGTGAAGAAGTTCGCGGCGCTGTGCTCGCTGTCGATGACGCCGATGACCCGACCCTCGTCGAGGATCGGCACGGCGAGCTCGCTCAGGCGGAGCTGGTCGTCGCAGACGTAGCGGGGGTCCAGGCGGGTGTCGCCGATGCGCTCCACCTGGCCCGTGGCGGCGACGGCGCCGACGATGCCCCGGCCCACGGTGAGGGTGATCGGCGCGAGGATCTCCCGGCCTTTTGGGTTCTTGGGGCCATAGGCCGCGCGCTGCACGAGCAGCCCCCGCTCCTCGTCCAGCAGGTAGATGACGCAGTCCTCAAGGCCCATGCGGCCCACGGCGTCGTTCGCGAGCTCCCAGAGGATGTCGTCGATGTCGGACTGGTACCGCAGCAGGGTCGCCGCGAAGCCGTTGAGCGCCTGCAGCGCCCGCGCTTGGGCCTCGGCCTCCTCAGCCCTCCGCCGAAGCCGCGCCAGCTCCGATTCCGTGGACCACTCGCCGCTCATCATGGGATCATAGCGTCTTCGGCGCTTGGGCGGGGTCTCTGTGGCTTGACGGTTGAACATTGGTGGACTAAGCGGCCACCAAAGTTGGCCAATATTCTGGCCATCATAGGAGAGATCGTGCGCACCTTCCATCTTCCACTCTCTGATGAGCTGCACGACGCTCTGCGCGAAGAGGCCGCCGCAGAGCGCCGCCCAGCGACGGACGTGGTGCGGGACGCCCTCTCCCGATGGATTCAGGCCCAACGGCGTCAACGCTTGGCCGACGAGATCCAACGTTTTGCAGTGGCCGAGGCGGGCACCGCGCTTGACCTTGACGCTGAGCTTGAGGCGGCCAGCGTCGCGACCCTGATCGCTGCAGATGGCCAATGAGGCGGGGTGATCTTTACCTGGCGGAGCTCAGTCCCCGCTCGGGCGCCGAGATTCAAGGTGGCCGTCCGGTCCTGGTGATTTCCCACGACAGCTTCAATCGAGTCGCCGCGTGGCAGTCCGTGATGGTTGTGCCGCTCTCAACCTCCGCAGCCCAGGCCAGACGCGGTCCTACGGCCGTGCCGATTCCTGATGGCGCCGGGGGCCTACGTGGAGAGGGTGTCGCCGTGTGCCATCAGATCACGACCCTTGATCGAGCAAAGCTCACTCGTAGGCTCGGCGCGCTCCCGCCAGATGTGTTGGCGGCCGTAGAGCTGGGGATCAAGGCCGCGCTTGATCTGCCGTGAGTTTGGGCGGGAACCACAAGGCTCCTGGGGAGGTCATCCGCCACGGAGGGTGAAGCTTGCCCGCGCCGCTTTTTGTGCTGTTGACCGGCTGTGTTGAGCTGACGGATGTGTACGCCGAAGGGAGCTCCGCGGCGCCGATGGAGCCCGCCGCGCCCCTTGACCCCTTCGTGGCCTTGTTAGACGCTCCTTGGGCCCTCGCCGACGGCTTCGTCTCCCCGGCCCCCGCCCCGTGGCGGCCCTGCGGGGTGGGGTGTTTTCAGGCCAAGGCCGAGGCCGTCGTTGTGGCCCCGGCGAACGGTCGGGTGACCCTCGCCGAGCCCGGCGTGATCGAGCTGGAGCATCACTTCTTCGAGAACCACGTCCGAAAGTCGGCCCGGACCCGATTCGAGGGGCTCAACCACAGCCTCACCTTTGGCCAAGACCTCAAGAAGAGCAGCCCGTTGGGCAAGGGCCAGCGGCTCACGGTCACGATCGTCGACAGCGAAGAGGACCCGGCCCTGTTCTTCGCCGCCCGGCCCCAGCTTCCTGATCCGAGCGTCGAGCGAATCCTCGTGCTGATCCACCACGACGAGCAGGAGCTTCGGGTGCTCCGCGACGGCGTCGAGGTGCTCCGTGCTGAGGTCGCCTTCGGCCAGGCCACCGGCGCCAAAGAGCGTCGCGGCGACAACCGCACCCCCAAAGGGGTCTACCGGGTCGTGCAGCACAGCAAAGGCCCCTTTGATGGTCCTGTCGGGGAGTATTACGGCGGCCACTGGATGCGCCTCAACTACCCGAACCCTTGGGACGCCGCGCGGGGTGTCGACGCCGGGCTGATCACCGTGGCCCAGCAGCGGGAGATCACCCAGCGGTTCTGGGCGGGGCAGGCCACGAACGAGCGCACGGCCTTGGGCGGCGGCATCGGGATGCACGGCTGGGCCTATG
>JBEAVX010000709.1:0-3425 GCA_041160755.1 Pseudomonadota bacterium | reverse complement strand
ATCTCTACCTCTCCTTGGTCCGGGTGAGCGCGGACGGCGCCACGGCTTCAGTGCGGGCGATGGTCGAGCCCATGGTGGCCTGGCTGTGGTTTGGCGGCCTGGTGATGTTCGGCGGCGCCTTGTTCTCGCTGTGGCCCCGGGGCCGCGCCGTCGTCGCCGCGCCGAGCCCCGCGCCCGTAGACAGCGCCGTAGACGCCGCCGCCCGTCCGGCGAAGTGAGGGGGCCCGGATGAACTGGAAGGTCTTGGGCGCTGGCTTCTTGGTGGTCGCGCCGCTGGTCGTGGTGCTGGCCTCGGGGTTTGGGCGTGATCCCAAGGCCTTGCCCAACGTCATGGAGGGCCGCGAGGCTCCGGCGTTCTCGCTCAGCGACATGGACGGCCAGGCCGTGAGCCTCGCCGGGCTGCGCGGTCGCCCCGTCGTGATCAACTTCTGGGCGAGCTGGTGTACGCCCTGCGCCTATGAGCACCCCGAGCTCCTCGCCGCCGCCCAGCGCTGGGAGCCCAAAGGGGTCGCCTTCTACGGGGTCGTCTACGGCGACACTGAAGAGGCCGCGCGCACCTTCCTCAAGCGCCGGGGCAGCGCCTACCCCAACCTCTTGGACCTCGATCAGCGCGTCGCCATCGACTACGGCGTCGCCGGGGTGCCCGAGACCTACGTCATCGACGCCCAGGGCCGCATCGCCCGCAAGTTTGTCGGCCCGGTGAGCGCCGCCGCGCTCGCTGAGGTCTTGGGGAGCTTATGACCTGCTCGCTCCTGCTCCTCGGTGTGGCCTTCGCCCAAGATCCGGTGGACCCGGGCGGCGCCGCCCAGCCCCCAGACGTCGAGCCCGCGCTCATCCAGGTCGCGTCGGAGGCCGACAACAGCGAAGGGGTAGGTTTTCCGCCGGACGGCCCGCCGGTCACCGACGACGCCACCTTAGAGGCCCGCACCTACGCGCTCTCCAAGGGCATGCGCTGCCCGGTGTGCCAAGGCCTCAGCGTGGCCGACAGCGGCGCTGAGGCGGCCGTGGCGATGAAGGCCCGCACCCGCGAGCTCGTGGGCATGGGCTACAGCGACGCCCAGATCGTCGACTACTTCGTGGGCCGCTACGGCACCTGGGTGCTGTTGGAGCCCCCGGCTGAAGGCGTGAACTACTTGATCTTCTTGGCCCCGCTGGCGCTCGTGGGCCTCGGCGGCCTCGCCTGGTGGTCCTCGGTGAAGCGGGGCAAAGACGCCGTCGCGCCGCCTGTCCCCGCGCCCAAGACGGCGGATGACGACCCTTACACCCGCCGCGTGCTGGACGAGCTGGAGCGCTGATGGAGAGCTTTGACTGGGCGAGCGTCGACTGGGCCACCTGGGGTCCGCCCCTCGCCGTGCTGCTGCTGGGGATCGTGGGCGGCCTCGTGCTCGTGGCCCGTGGCGGCGCCCGCGCCGAGGGGGATCTGCGCCTCGCCAACTTGGAGGTGCGCCGTCAGGTGTTGATGAACTCGCTGCGGGAGCTGGAGGCCGATCAGGCGAAGCTCGACCCCGCGGCCTACGCGGCCCAGCGGACGGCGCTCGTGGAGGAGGCCGCTGCGGTGCTGCGGGAGATCGACGCCCCGGCGAGCGTGGCCCCCTCGGCCGCTCCTTCGGCCGCGCCCCGGGTCGGCGGCTCTCGGGCCTGGGCCTGGGCGGCGGGCACCTTGGCGTTCTTTGTGCTCTCCGGGGTCGTGCTCCAGCAGGCCATGGCGCCCCGTCGTGACGGCGGCTCGATGACCGGCAACCAAGACCTCGGCGGCGGCGCTGAAGCGGCCCAAGACGCCCGCGTGCAGCGGGCGGAGGCCGCGCTCGCAAAAAACCCCAACGATCTCGACGCCATCAACCTGCTCACCCGCGTCGCCATCGAGACCCAAGACCTGCAGTCGGCCATGGCGCTCTTGGACCGTGGCCGGGCGATCAACCCCGCCGACCCTGGCGTCTTGACCCACTTCGCGGCCTTGCAGGTGTTCATCGGGCGTTTTGACGCCGCCGAGGCCCAGCTTCGGCAGGTGCTGGAGGCCGCGCCGGGCCAGTCTGAGGCCAAGCTCTGGCTCTCCGTCGCTCGGGCGAACCAGGGGGATCTGGTCGAGGCCGAGGCCATCGCCCAGGGCCTCGCGGATGACACCTCCGCCCCCGCTGAAGACCGCCAGAACGCTCGGGCGCTCTTGTCGTCCTTCGCCGCCGCCAAGGCCCAGCTCGCCGCCCGAGAGGCCGGCGCGGTGGGTGAGCCGGGCGCCGAGACCAGCGAGAGCCCTCCGGCGGAGGCGGGCCCGGCCAAGGTCAAAGGCACGGTCACCGGCGACGTGACGCCCGGCGGGGTGCTGTTTGTGTATGTCCGCCGCTCGGAGACCCCGGGCGGCCCGCCGCTGGCCGCCAAGCGGGTGCCAAACTGGCAGCTCCCCTACGAGTTTAGCCTCAGCGAGGCCGATCTCATCCAGGGCGGCGACTGGCCGGAGCAGGTCTGGGTGAGCGCCAAGGTCTCGCGCTCAGGCGACCCCATGCAGCGCAGCCCCGAGGACGTGGCCTCGGCGGTGGTGGGCCCCATCACGCCGGGGACCGAAGGCGTGGCGTTGGTGCTCGGCGCGAAGTGACCGGCGCCGGACGGCGCTGGACTCTTCAGGCGCGCCCCATGTCGTACACTCCGCCTGAACCCCAGGCCCGAGGACCGCATGGCGACCGAAGAGAGAGAGAAGAGCCTCACCGCCGAGCTCAACGACCAGAGCCGTGAGCAGCGCGCGAAAGGGAACGACTACGCGGCGACGGACGAGGAGTCCGCCCGAGGGGAGAACAACCAGAAGCAGCGCGGCGCCGAGGACCGCGCCAAAGAGGCTGGCGAGGCCGGCAAAGAGCAGGCGAAGAAGCGCTCCGCCGACGCTGATGAGGGCGCCGCCCGTGGGGAGCGCGACGACAAGCTCCATCGTGAAGACTCTGGCGCCGCGCAGGAGCGTCGGCGGGTGGATCCCGACGCAGGGGCCGAGGAGCAGAAGAAGGACCGCGCCGCGACCGACGAGGAGTCCGCCCGCGCCGAGCAGAGACACAAAGACGGTGAGCTGAGCGCCCGCGCCGAGGAAGATCAGAAGGCCGTCGCCGAAGAGAAGCACAAGGGCGGCGAGCTGAGCGCCTACGCCGAGGAGCGCGCCAAGGCCGAGGCCGTCAACATCGACGTCGAGGCCCGCGCCCGCGTCGAGCAAGACGAGAAGGCCATCGCTGAGGACAAGATGAAGGCTGATGACACCAGCGCCGCCCGGGCCGAGTCTCAGAGCAAGCTCACCTCTGAAGAGCACGAGAAGCGGTATGGCGACGACTCCTCCAGCGCCGAGGCCGCCGCCGGCCCCCGCGCGCCGAAGGTGATCTGACCATGCTGCGCCGGGTCAGCGCCGCGCCTCGCCTCTACGTCGATGACCAGCTCTGCGACGAGGCTGAGGCGGT
>JBEAVX010000318.1:0-5907 GCA_041160755.1 Pseudomonadota bacterium | reverse complement strand
CAACGACGGCGCCCTCCACCGCGACTGGGCCAGCGCCCGGGCCTCGACGGGCTCGGCGTGGGCGTTGGGGGCGAAGACCGCCAGGATGAGCAGAGAGACGAACGATCGGGACATCGAACCTCCAGGGTGAGAACACGCTACCTGGGCGATCCACGCATGATTTGGGCCAACGGTACATCCAGTAAACTTGAAGCTCGCGACAGTCCGCCGCTCCGCCCTAGCTCCCCAAACCCTGACAAGGTGTGTCATGGACCTCGACGGCCTCGACGCCTTCTTCGCGGTGGTTCAGCACGGCAGCTTCACCGCCGCCGCGCGGTCGCTCGGGGTAGAGCCCAGCGCCATCTCGCGCCGCGTGGCGAAGTTAGAGGCCGATCTCGGCGTGGCGCTCTTGTACCGGACCACCCGCCAGGTGCGGCTCACCGAGGCCGGGCGTGAGCTGCTGGACCAAGGGGGCCCCGCCCTCCAGCGGCTCCGCGAGGCCGCTGAAGAGATCCGCGCCGCCGACGCCGCCCTGCGCGGGCTCATCCGCCTCTCCGTCCCCGGCGCCTTGGGCCGCCGACGCATCGCGCCGCGCCTGTTCAGCTTCTTGGAGCGAAACCCCGAGGTCAACATCGACCTGCGCGTCTCCGACGCCCGCCTCGACCTGCTCGCTGAGGGCATCGACCTCGCGCTGCGGGTCGGCATACCCCGTGAGCCAAACTTCACCCGCCGCCTGCTCGGCACCTCGCCCCAGGCGTTCTACGCCGCTGAGACGATGTTCTGCGGCGGCGCGCTCCCCGACTCCATCGAGGCTTTGGCCCGGCACCGGCTCATCCTGCGCCGAGAGGGCGGCCAGGTGATCGCCCCGCCGGGCCTCGCCGCCGCGCCGCTCACCTGTGACGACGTCGAGACCGTGGGCCGGGCCGTGTGCGCGGGGCTCGGCGTCGGGCTCCTGCCGGTGTGGCTGGCCGAGGAGCTGCCCGGGCTCGTGCGCCTGCCCATCGAGAGCCCCATCTCACCCGCCCAGATCTTCGCCGTGCTCCCCGGCGGGCGACGGCCGCCTCGCCGCGTGCGCGCCTTGTTGGACTGGCTCGCCTTGGAGCGGTCGTTGTGACGCTCAGTCTTCCTCGCCGTGGGCGTACTTGGCCCAACGGTGGCGAAACGACCGGAACGTGATGTGGCAGAGGTCGGCGGCGCGGGTCTTGTTGCCCCCGGCGGCGGCCAAGGCGGCGCGCAGGAGGCGCTCCTCGTAGGCGCTGAGCAAGGCGTCGAGGTCGAGGCCCTCGTTGGGGAAGTCTTCAGCGCCCAAGAAGCCCAGCGGCGCGGGGCTCGCCCCGGCGACCGCCGGACGCGGCGCGCGGGCCTCCAAGGGCAGGTCCTCCGGGCGCACGATCTCGCCCTCACACATCGCGACGGCGGCCTCCATGACGTTTCGCAGCTCACGCACGTTGCCCGGCCAGGCGTGGGCGTGCAGGCGCTCGACGGCGTCGGGGTGCAGGGCCCGGACCCGTTTTTGGTACTCTCGGGCGTACTCCCGCAGGAAATGCTCGGCGAGCAGGCGCACATCCTCTCCGCGCTCTCGCAGAGGGGGCAGCTCGACGCTCACCACCTTGAGGCGGTAGTACAGATCCTCCCGAAACCGCCCGCTCCGCACGTCCTCGGCGAGGTTTCGGTTCGTGGCGGTGACGAGGCGCACATCGACCTCGACCTCCTTCACGTCGCCGACGGGCGTGACCTTTCGTTCGGCCAAGGCGCGCAGGAGCTTCACCTGGGCGCTCGGCGGCATGTCGCCCACCTCGTCCAGAAACAGGGTGCCGCCATGCGCGGCCTGCAAGAAGCCCACCCGGTCACTCACGGCCCCGGTGAAGGCCCCACGTTTGTGGCCGAAGAGCTCCGACTCAAAGAGCCCTTCAGGGATCGCCGCGCAGTTCACTGCCACGAACGGCTGGTCGGCCCGCGCGCCGCTGTAATGAATCGCCCGGGCGACCATCTCTTTGCCCGTGCCGCTCTCGCCCAACAAGAGGCAGCTCACCTTCTGATCCTTGACCCGGCGGATCACGTCGTAGACGGGCATCATGCGCTCGGACGCGCCGATGAGCTGGCCGAACCAGAACTTCTGCTTGAGCTCGGCGCGGAGGGCCTGGTTCTCTTGGAGGAGGCTGCGGGTGCCCAAGGCGCGCTCGAGGACGACGAGCAGCTCCTTGTTGTTGTACGGCTTCTTCACGAAGTCCGCGGCCCCGGCGCGCACGGCCTCGATGGCCTCTTCAGTGTCACCAAAGCCGGAGATCATCACGATCGGCACGTCGGCGTGGGGCGCGCCGCCCTCGCGGAGCCGCCGGATGAGGTCGAGGCCCGAGAGCCCAGGCAGGTTCAGGTCGGTGATGATGAGGTCAACGCTCAGGGTCTTGAGCAGACGTAGGCCCTCCTCCGCGCTCGCGGCGGTGGAGGCCTGGTACTTGTTGCGCTCCAAGAGCATCGCCAGCGTCTTCCGGACGTTGGGCTCGTCGTCGATGACCAGCACGCGCGGCTCAGCGGGGGGCATCATGATCCTCGGTCGGCGCGGTGGGGGCGTTGGGGTGCAGGGGCAACCATATCGCGAAGGTGGTGCCTTGCTGAAGCCTGGACCGCACGCGGATCTGTCCGCCGTGGGCGCGCACGATGCGGTCCACCACGGCGAGGCCGAGGCCCGTGCCGCCGGTTCGTTTGGTGAAGAAGGGGTCGAAGATGCGCGCCAGGTCGGCCTCAGCGATGCCTACGCCCTCGTCGCGCACCATGATCGTGACGCCTTCCCCCTCGACGCCCAGACGCACCTGCACCACGCCGCCATCGGTCATGGACTGCGCCGCGTTGCTCAACAGGTTCCAGATCACCTGCCGGAGCTGATCCGGGTCGGCCTGAAGCGGCGGCACGTCCTTGAGCTGGGTCTCTAAGCTCACCCGCCCCGCGAGGCGGGGGTCGGCGCCCATGGCGGTGACGACGGCGGTGATGATTCCCCCCAGATCCGTCGGCTGGAGCTGCGGCGCCTGGGGCCGGGCGCTCTCCAAGAGGTCGGTGATGAGCCGCTCGATGCGCGCGACCTCATCGAGCACGATCTCCCGAAGCGGCTGGTCGTCCGGCGCCACCTCCATCATCTGCACCGCGCCGGAGAGCGCCGTGAGCGGGTTTCGCACCTCGTGGGCGATGCTCGCCGCGAAGCGCCCCACCGCCGAGAGGCGCTCTTGTTGGCGCACCTCCTGCTCCATGCGGCGCAGGCGGCTCACGTCCTCGATGGTGAGCACCGCGCCGCCGTCCTCCATCGGCGACCGCGAGAGCAGCAGGTGCCGCGCCCGGTCGTCTTCGCCGCGCTGGACCGTCTCCCAGGCGCCTTCAGGCTGATCTTCCCAGCCGGAGATCACCTCGGCGGCGGGGCGCTCGGCCAAGGCCGGGAACAGGTCCAGGGCCATCGGGTTCGCCGAGCGCAGGCGCCCGTGGCGGTCGATGAGCACGATGCCCGAGCGTAAGGCCCCGACGACCTGGCTCAAGTCTTGCTCAAGCGCATAGGTGCGCGAGGCCTGGCGCTCAAGCTGCTCCTCGGCGGCGCGCAGGCGCTCGGTGAGCTTCCCCGCCAACAGCGCCGCCAGAAAGAAGCCCATGACCCGCAACGACACGTCAGAGATGAGGCCCGGCAGGCGCTCGGGGGTGCCGAGGTTCACATACTCCCAGCCCTGCCACACGCCCATCATGCCCAAGATCGTGGCGTAGACGGCGGCGACGAGGAGCGAGCCGCGCCCGTCCACCAGATAGGCCGAGCCCACGACGCTGAGCACATAGAGCCCACCGAACACGCTGGAGGCGCCGTTGGTGAGGAGCGTGACCGCGGTGATCGCCGCGCAGTCCATGGCGAGCTGGAGCCAGGCGACGCGGTGAACATCGACCCGGCGGTTGAGGCCGATCGCCGAGAGCGCCATCGCCGCGCAGACCAAGATCGCGATCAGCGTGAACCGCTCGCGCTCGGCCACCTGGGCCTGGCCCACGGTGAGCCAACGCAGCACGAGGCTGCCGAGCAGCACCACGGTGAGGCCGAGCCGCACCGAGATGTAGACCTCGACGTGTTGGCGCAGGCGCGCAGGGGTGAGCCAACGGTCCTGGCCGGTGTTCAGGGCGGGCGACGTGGGGACCTCCGGGACGTGACGGCGCGTCCCGCGCTCAACCGACCGCCTGGGCCATCGAGAAGATCGGCATGTACATCGCGATGACGAAGCCGCCGACGACGATGCCCAAGAAGAGCATGATCAAGGGCTCCATCATGCCGGTGAGGGCCTCGATCGCCTGATCGACCTCTTCATCGTAGAAGTCGGCGATCTTGTTGAGCATGACGTCGAGCGCGCCGGTGCTCTCGCCGACGGCGATCATCTGGCAGACCATGGGCGGGAACACCCCGGCTTCAGTGATCGGCTCGGCGATGGTGCGGCCTTCAGAGATCGCGGTGCGGGCGCCCATGACGGCGTTCTCGATGACGACGTTGCCCGCGGTCTTCGCGCAGATCTCCAGGCCGTCGAGGATCGGCACGCCGGAGGAGATCATCGTGCCCAAGGTGCGGCAGAAGCGCGCCACGGCGACCTTCTTGATGGTGTCGCCGAGCACGGGGATCTTGAGGAAGAAGGCGTCCATGGCCAGGTGGCCCTTGGGCGTGGCGTAGAACGCCTTGAGGCCGTACCAGATGCCCGCCAAGATGCCGAGGATGATGTACCAGTTGCCCTGCACGAAGTACGAGAGGTTCACGACGAACTGCGTCGGCGCCGGGAGCGCGCTGCCCATGTCGGCGAACATCTTCTCGAAGGTGGGCACGACCTTGAGCAAGAGCACCAAGGTCACGAGACCACCGACGGCGAAGACGATGATCGGGTAGGTCATCGCGCCCTTGACCTTCCGCTGGAGCGCCTGGTTCTTCTCCATGAACTGCGCGAGTCGGTTTAAGATCGTGTCGAGGATACCGCCGATCTCACCGGCCGCGACGAGGTTCCGGAACAGCTCGTCGAAGGTCTGGGGGAACTTCTTGAGCGCGTCGGCGAAGGTCGTGCCGCTCTCGACCTGCTCTTTGATCGAGCCGAGCTGCTCCCGCAGGGTGGGGTTCTCGGACTGCTCGGAGAGGATCGTCAGGCACTGAATGAGGGGCAAGCCCGAGTCGATCATCGTGGCGAACTGGCGCGTGAACACGACCAGGTCCTTGATCGTGACCTTGGGCTTCATCAGCGCGGTGAGCGGCCCGAGGTTGATCTCGATTCCCCCCTTCGGCTTGACCTCCGTGGGGTTGATCTTCATCAGGCGAAGGCGCGTCTTGGCGGCCTCCACGTCGGCAGCCTCGATGCTGCCCTTCTTCGCTTCGCCGTTCGCGGCGCGGCCTTCATAGGCGAATACTGGCATCGCGGAAGCGGCCTCCTGCTGCTTTGCTCCGAACCGAGGTCTAGTGTACCTGTCTAGGGCCCAAGACCGCAAGCCCCCAAGATTCGCCGGGGCGATGGAGCCTCAGGCCGGACAGCCGAAGGCTCAATCCTCGTAGCCCAGCTCATCCACGGGCGGGCGGTCCTGCTCGTCTGGCGGGAAGGGCTCCTCGCGGAGGTTGAGGTCGTCGGGGCGCGGCGGCAGATCGCCGTCCCCTGGCGGCAGGTCCTCTTCGTCGGGCACGTTGAGCGGGCCATTGATCGGGCCGGGACGCCGCGGGTCGCCAGGGCCCGCGCGCTCGGGATCGTCCCCGTTGTCTTCTCCGCCGCCCGCCTCACGCTGCTCGCGGAGCTGGCGAATGCGCTCGCGGCGCTCGGCGAGGCGCTCCTCGCGGCGGCGTTTGCGCTCCTCCGCGTCCATCGGCTCGGCGTCTCCACCCTCCTCGCCGCCCGGACCGATGCCGCCGTCGCCGATCCCGCCGATCGGCCCCGCCGCCCGGCCCCGGCG
>JBEAVX010000694.1:0-2681 GCA_041160755.1 Pseudomonadota bacterium | reverse complement strand
GGGGTTCGTGAGCGCCTGATGAGCCTGCTTCGCCCGGGCGTGAACGACAAGCTCGCCGTGGCGGAGCGGGTGGTCGTGCGTTTTGTGCTGCCGAGCGGCGCTGAGGCGCGGGTGAACGCGCGGGTGGGGGAGACGCTGCTGCGCGCCTCGACCCGCCTCGCCGTGCCGATCTTTCAGGGCTGCCACGATCAGTCCTGCTCGGAGTGCCTCGTCGAGATGACCCCCGGCGGAGAGGCCCGGGCCTGCGTGGTGACCGTGCCCCCGGGCGGCGCCTCGGCGCAGGTGAAGCAGCTCTGGTCGATGGAGCAGGTGCGTGGTGATGACTGAAGAAGGCAAGAAGGGCGTCAATCCCCCTCAGATATGGTCCTACACAGACTTTCGAGCCTACCTGAAGGACTGGTTCGCGTTCAAGAAGGCCCTGCACCCCAAGTACTCGATCCGCTGGCACGCCAAACGGGTGGGCCTCAGCGACGGCACGGTGCACAACCTGCTCAAAGATCGCGCCCCAGAGGAGAAGACCGAGGCCAAGCTCATCGAGATGATGGCCCTGGACGACCAAGAGGCCGAGTACTTCCGGGGGCTTGTGAAGGTGGCCCGGGCGAGCTCCATCGAGGGCGCCGCGGAGGCCACACGCGCGCTGATGTCCCTCGGCGGCGGCCGCAGCCGCAAGGTCATCGAGGGCGCCATCGAACATTTCTCGGCGGACTGGCTCAACTACACCGTGCGAGAGCTGGCGTTGACCGAGGACTTTGACGAGAACCCAGAGGTCATCGCGGCCCGGCTCATCCCGCCGGTGAGCCCGGCGAAGGTCGCGGAGTGTATCCGGCGCCTCCTCGACTGGGGCCTCTTGGAGCGTGGCTACGACGGCAAGCTGCGCGCGGTGAACGTGCGCACCGACGGCGGCATCGCGACGAAGCTCTCCACGGGCATCGACTTCTACGACGGCGTCTTGGACATCACCCGGAAGCTGCTGCACGACGTGCCGGGCGCCGAGCGGTTCTTCTCAAGCGCGGTCTTTGGGCTCGATCTGGCCCAGATCCAGGTGCTCAAGCCGGTCATCTACGACGCCCTGCGCAAGATCACCGACGTCGCCGACGCCTTGCCGCGCTCGGAGAACGCCGAGGTGGTGCAGCTCGGCATCCAGCTCATCCCGCTCACCCGGCGGCCCCCGGCGGCGCCCCCCGAGGGTGACGGTGGAGTGCTCGCAGATTCTGAAAGCACAAGGGATCCTAATAGTTAGGAATTTTCGTCACAAGGGTAGGTCCCGGCGCCATGACCGGTTGAGCGCGTTGAGCAGCCCCCGCAATCCCGCGAGGTGCCAGCCCAGCGCGCGAGACTGGGGATGGAACCATGACGGGACACCAACTTTGTGCTGGATGCGCGCTCACCACACTGCTCATCGGGGCCTCTTGGGAGGCTGAGGCCTCCGGGACCATCGGCAACCCGGAGATCAGGGCCCTGTGGGAGCGCGCCACGCCTCCGCCGCCGATCACGGTGGTCAGCGCCACCGTCCTGTCGTGCGGGTACAACGTGAGCCCTCGCCGCGTGGCGACGGACGTGTTGCTGGTGGACGACGCCATCATCGGCCCGCTCCCCCAAGGGGACTGGTGTGATCTGCGCCTCGTCGTCGAGGGCGACAACGGCGCGCGCCAGATCTTGCTCATCGACATCGAGGGGCTGCAGGACAGCGCCGAGGCTGTCCTGTGGCTCGACGGCGCGGCGGTGGGCCAGCTCAGCGCCGAGGCCGAGGCCCTCGACGGCTGAGCGGCGCGGCGCGGCTCAGGCCAAGGACTCCAGCACCAAGGCGACGCCTTGGCCGCCGCCGATACACATGGTCACCACGCCGTAACGGAGCCCGTTGCGGCGCAGGTGATAAGCGTTCGTGAGCGTGAGGATGGCGCCCGTGGCCCCGAGGGGATGACCCAACGCGATGGCGTTGCCGACGGGGTTCACTCGCTCGGGGTCGATGCCCATGTCGGCGAAGTCGCGCATACAGGCCAAGGCCTGCGGGGCGAAGGCCTCGTTGAGCTCGACGGCGTCGACGTCTTGGCCGCTGATCCCGGCCTTCTTGAGCGCCTTCTGCACCGCGGGCACCGGGCCCCAGCCCATGAGTGATGAGTCACAGGCCGCCACGCCGTAGCCGATGATGCGGGCCAGGGGTTTGGCCCCGGCGGCGCGGGCGTCGGACTCTTTGCCGATGACCATGGACGCGGCGCCGTCCACCACGGCGCTGGCGTTGCCCGCGGTGATGATGCCGCCGGCCTCAAACGCCGCGCCGAGGCGCGCCATCTTCTCCAGGCTGGGGTTGGGCAAGACGTGGGTGTCGTACCGCAGGGCCGTCTCGACGCCGTCGGCGCTGAGCACGTCCACGGGCACGATCTCCTCGTCTACGGCGCCGCTCTCCCGGGCGGCCAAGGCGCGAATGTGCGAGCGGTAGGCGAAGGCGTCGGCCTCCTCGCGGGTGATGCCGTACTTGCGCCCCAACTTCTCGGCGGTGTTCGCCATCGCCAGCTTCGCGCTGGGGTCGTACAGGCTCATCAGGAGCATGTCTTGCAGGTGCGTGCCCGGCGGCAAGGTCGCCGCGTCGATGGGCCCGTACTTCTGCGTGGCCTGGCCGACCTTCTGGCCGCGCATGTTGTACAGCGAGAAGGGGTACTGCATCGACTCGGCGCCGCCGACGA
>JBEAVX010000687.1:0-12327 GCA_041160755.1 Pseudomonadota bacterium | reverse complement strand
CGTCGGGCCCACGCCGAAGCCTTCACCCTCGGCGTCGAGGTCGAGATCGGGGGTCTCCTCGATCTCGCCGCCGGTGCCGCGGTTCATGCGGTTCGTGGACACGGCCAGGGTGATGGACGTGAACATGAACAGCACGGCCACGACGCTCGTGATGCGGCTGAGCGGAGCGGACGCGCCGCGCGGGCCGAACATGCTGCTGCTCGCGCCGCCGCCGAAGGCCGAGGAGACGTCGCCGCCTTTGCCGGGCTGGAGGAGGATGACCACCACCAAGATGAGGCAGAGGATCACATGAAGGACGGTGATGAACAGGAGCATGGGGTCATCCGAAGGGCAGGCGCAACTTGCTCACCTGCCTGGGGGCTGTCAAGATCGGGACGCGCGACGGGCCGCGAGGCCCGCCTCGATGATGCCCAAGAAGTCGGCGGCCTTGAGCGACGCGCCGCCGACCAAGGCGCCATCGACGTCGGGCTGGGTGAGCAGGGCGCCGGCGTTGGACGCCTTCACGCTGCCGCCGTACTGAATCCGGAGCTGATCGGCCACAAACGCCGGGAAATGGCTGCGAAGCCACCCGCGAATGTAGGCGTGGGCCTCTTGGGCCTGCTCGGGAGAGGCGTTGTGCCCGGTGCCGATGGCCCAGACGGGCTCATACGCCAAGGTGACGGCGGCGGCCTGATCAGCGGCCAAGCCCCCCATCGCGGCGCTGAGCTGCTGATCCAGAACGGCCTCAAGCTGCCCGGCCTGGCGCTGGCTCAAGGTCTCACCGACGCAGAGGATCGGCAGCAGGCCCGCACGAAACGCCGCCTTCACCTTCTTGGCGACGAGGGCGTCGTCGTCTCCGAAGAGCTGGCGGCGCTCGGAGTGGCCGACGATCACATAGGTGCAGCCGGCCTCGCGCAGATGTTCGCCGGGGACGGCGCCGGTGAAGGCCCCCGACGCCTCGGCGTGGAGATCCTGACCGGCGACGTGAAGCCCGGAGTGTTTGAGCTTCGCCGCCACGGCCGGGATCGACACCGCCACAGGCGCGACGGCCACGTCCACCGCGGTGTTGGAGGCCAAGGCGGCCTTGAGCTCCAACGCCAGCCCCGCCGCTTGGGCCGGGCCGAGGTTCATCTTCCAGTTCCCCGCGATGAACAGGCGCCGCGCCATCAGGTGCTCCGCAGCTTGAGGGCCTTGAGGCCAGGGAGGTCTTTGCCTTCGATGAACTCTAAGGAGGCGCCGCCGCCGGTGGACAGGTGGGAGACCTTGTCCTGGAGGCCAAACTTGCGGATCGCCGCCGCGGAGTCGCCGCCGCCGACGACGGTGTAGGCGTCCGCCGCCGCCACGGCCTCGGCGATGCCTTTGGTGCCGTCGCTGAACGCCGCCACCTCAAACAGCCCCATCGGGCCGTTCCAGAACACCGTCGAGGAGTTGTGGATGACGTCGCGGAACAAGGCCACGCTCTCGGGGCCGATGTCGAAGCCCTTCTGACCGGCCTCGATGCGGTGGGAGACCTGGCGATCCGCCGAGTCTGGGGCGCTGGCGACGACGTGGTCCGTGGGCAAGAAGACCTGGAGGCCACGCTCGGCGCAGCGCTCCAAGAGGCGCGCGGCGAGCTTCACCCGGTCCTCTTCGACCAAGGAGTCGCCGACGGGCACACCCTGGGCCTTGAGGAAGGTGTAGGCCATCGCGCCGCCGATGATCAGCGAGTCGACGCGGTGCAGGAGCGACTCCAGCACGCCGATCTTGTCGCTGACCTTCGCGCCGCCGAGGATGCCCACGAAGGGGCGCTTCGGGCCCTTGAGCAAGGTGCGCAGGGCCTCGACCTCGTGCAGGATCAGCGGACCGGCGGCGAACTCGGAGAAGTGCTCCAGCACACCCACCACCGAGGCGTGGGCGCGGTGCACGGCGCCGAAGGCGTCGTTGACGTACACGTCGCCCAGCCGGGCGAGCTTCGCCGAGAAGTCGGCGTCGTTCGCCGTCTCGCCGGGGTGAAACCGCAGGTTCTCGATGACCATGACGCCGCCCTTGGGCACGTCGCGGCTCAAGAACTCGACGTCGTCGCCGACGATGTCGTGGGAGAAGATGACCTCGTCCTCAAGCAGCTCGCTGAGCCGGAACGCGACCGGATCGAGGCTGAGGTTCGGCACCCGCTGGCCTTTGGGGCGGCCGAGGTGGCTGCAGATGATGACCTTCGCGCCGCGCTGGCGGAGCGAGCGGATCGTCGGCAGCGCCGCCTCGATGCGGTTGTCGTCGGTGATGACGCCTTGGTTGAGCGGCACGTTGAGGTCGAGGCGCAACAGCACCCGGCGGCCCTCGACGTTGAGCTCCTCCATGGGGCGCGCGGCGTTGGGGAGGCTCATTTGCCACCGGGGAAGAGGCGCTCGGCCAGATCGAGCATCCGGCAAGAGAAGCCCCACTCGTTGTCGTACCAGGCGATGACCTTGGCCATGCGGGTGCCCATCACCATCGTGAGCTCAAGGTCGACGATGGAGGAGTGGGGGTTGCCGATGAGGTCGCTGGAGACGAGCGGCGCGTTGGAGGCCTCCAGGATGCCCTTGAGGGGACCGGCGGCGGCCTCGCTGATCGCGGCGTTGATCTGCTCGACGGTGGCGTCTTGGGCGAGCTCGACGACGAGGTCCACCAAAGAGACGTTCGGCGTCGGCACCCGCACGGAGAAGCCGCTGAGCTTGCCCTTGAGCTCGGGGAGCACGAGGCCCACGGCCTGCGCCGCGCCCGTAGACGTGGGGACCATGTTCAGCGCCGCGGCCCGGGCCCGGCGGAAGTCCTTCTTGTGCGGCGAGTCGAGGAGGTTCTGGTCCATCGTGTAGGAGTGGACCGTGGTCATCAGGCCTTGCACGATGCCGAAGCGCTCGTGGAGCACCTTGGCGACGGGGGCGAGGCAGTTCGTCGTGCACGAGGCGTTGGAGACGACGACCGCCGCGCCGAGATCGACCTGGCCGTCGTTCACGCCGACGACGACCGTGGCGTCAACGCCCTTGGCCGGGGCGCTGATGATCACCTTCTTGGCGCCCGCGGCGAGGTGGGGCAGGGCGGCCTCTTTGGTGACGAAGCGGCCGGTGCACTCCAGCACCACGTCCACCTGCTTGTCGCCCCAGGGGATCTTGGAGGGGTCGGCGGAGGCGCTCGTGGAGATCAGGCGGTCGCCGATCTTGAGGCCGCCGTCGACCGCCGCGCAGTCCTCGCTGAACCGGCCATGCACGGAGTCGTTCTTGAGCAAGAACGCCAGCATGTCGTCGTTGGTGAGGTCGTTGATGTGCACGAACTCAACGTTGGGGTTGTTCCAACCGGCGCGGAGCACGTTGCGACCGATGCGGCCAAAGCCGTTGATGCCGATCCGAAGTGCCATGGGATCTCCGAGAGCGAGGGGCGAGAAGTGGGGGGAGAGGAGAGGGCGGTCTAGCGGAACTCGACCTTGAACGAGCCGTCTTTGAGCAGGGTCATGCGCACGCGCTGCACGGTGCCGACCTCACGCCCGGCGCAGTTGGTCTTGTTGATGGTCCAGGTCATCGAGGCGGTGTCTTCGTCTTCAGCCGGGTCCATCGTCCAGTCGCCGGTCTCGACACACTCCATCTTCTCGTCCGCGGCGGTGACGGAGCCCGTCGCCGTCCAGGTGCCGTCGGGGGCGAAGGTGAGGCGATCGTAGATCAGGGACGCGCCGCCGCCGTCGATGGGGCGGAAGCTCGTGATCTCGAGCTTGAACAGCTTCTCGCCGAACTTCTCGGAGCTCGGGTCGCTGGGGACCTTGTCGCTCTTGGTGGACGCGGCCTCGGCCGGGGCGGCGGTGGTGGTGGGCTCCTTCTCGCCGCAGGCGACGAGGGCGAGGGCGAGCACGAGAGGCAGGGTACGGCTGAGCATTGGAAGATCCTCCGAGGGTGGACAGGTCTATCCTGCGGCGCCGCCCCTGGCACTTCCAGGGCGCGCGGCGCAGGGCTCGCGCTGCATGTGACCTGAGTTTGGGTGAACCAGCACATCCGCCGCTTTCGTCGTCTGGCTCGGCGGGCTACCCTTGTGTTCTTCGCCCCGGTGATCTCCCCGGAGTTCCGACTTGGGACCGCCCTCCCTCCGCGCGCTCGCCCCGGCCCTCGTCTACCTAGGCTTGGGCGTCGTCTCGACCTGGCCTACGGTCGCGCGCCTCGGCGACGCCGTGCCTGGCGGCGCACGAACGGACGTGTGGGACTCGTTGTGGTCGTTGTGGTTCGTGCAGCGGGCCTTGGGCCGAGGGGAGCTGCCGTGGCGTGTGGAGCTGCTCGGCTGGCCCGAGGGCGGCGTGCTCTTCGTCGCCGATCCGCTGAACGCGCTCCTCGCCGCGCCGCTGATCGCGCTGTTCGGGCTCAGCGTGGGCTACGGGTTGTTGATCTTGGGGCACAGCGTCTTCGCGGGCCTCGCCGCCCACGCGCTCGGGCGCCGGATCTTCGGCGTCGAGGCCGCCGCGTATGTCGCGGGGGTGGCCTGGGTCTTGGCCCCGGTGCAGCGCGCGGCCGTCGAGAACGGCGCGTCTGAGGCCATCGCCGGCGGTTGGCTGCCCTTGGCGGCGCTCACGGCGCTGATCGCGGCGGAGGAGGGCGGGGCGCGTCGGGTGATCCTCGCCGGGCTGGCCTTGTTCTTCGCGGCGGCGGCGAGCTGGTACTCGGGCCTCGCGGCCTGGATGATCTGGGCGGGGATCTTGCTCTTGGGGCGGCCTGGCGCGCCTTGGCGGCAGACGGCGGGGCGGCTCCTCGCCGTGGCGGCCTTGGCCCTCGCGCTCACCGCGCCCCTGGCCTACGTCACGCGCCTGGGCGTGAGCCACAAGGACAACCTCGTCGGCATCAAGGACGTGCGGGAGCTGCTCACCGTGCGCCGCACCGTCGGCCCGGCGGACCCCCGCGGCTGGTTCATCCCCGGGGACTTCCGCTCGCCGGACTTTCGGGAGCTCTCCCGATACGCTGAGGGGTTCATCCACTGTCATTACCTTGGGTGGAGCTTGATCTTCGCCTCGGCGTTCGGGCTCTATGAGGCCCGGCGTCGCGGAGAGCAGGGCCTGGGGCTGTGGGCGCTCGTCGGCGTCGGCGGCGGGGTGCTGGCGATGGGCCCCGTCGTGGTGATGGACGGGCAGCCGTGGATCCTCGATCGGCGCCTCGCCGTGCCGTTGCCGTACTTTCTGCTGGAGGGCGCGCCGGGCTTCTCGGGGCTCTCGCTCCTGTACCGCCTGGGGATGTTGCCCGCGCTGGGCCTCGCCGTGCTCGCCGGGGCCGCCGTCGTCGGGCGCCCGCGCCTCGCCCCGGGCCTCGCCGCGCTCATCGCCGTGGAGCTGCTGTGGCTCTCGCCGATGCGGGGCCTGCCGTCGATGACGCCCACCGTCGCCGAGGCGCCGATTCAGTGGCTCGCCGAGGCGCCGGACGGCGCGGTGATGAACTTCCCCGTCGTCGGGGGCCGGGGTTACCTCTTTGAGCAGACCGTGCACGGCAAGCCCGTGGCCGCGAGCCTCAACTTCCCGAACAACGAGGCGTCGCGGCGGGTGTGGTCGGCGGCGATCAAGGCGGCCGCAGACAACCAGCCCGCCGAGCAGGTGCGGCGCAAGGTGGGCGAGGCCGCGCGACGCCAGAAGATCCGTTACCTCGTCGTTCACCACGACGCCGACGCGCGGCCCGACATGCACGATGACGCCGTGCGGGCCATCGCGGGGGCGTTCCCCGTCGCCTCGGAGAGCCCGGCGGTGCAGGTCTACGCGTTATGGTGAAGGTGCTCCTCACGCCTTGGTCGGGCGAGGTCGAGGGCCTCGGCGACGCCCGGGAGATGCCGCTATGGGGCGGTCGTCTGGGCGAGGCCACGTCGTTGGCGGCGCGCGCCGAGGGGATGACCCCGGTGGAGGCGCTGGGGCCCAGTGACGAGGCCCTGGTGGTGCCAGACGGGACGGCGCTTGGGCCGTCAGCGCTGCGGGCCGCGCTCACCGAGGGGCGAAGGGCAGGTCGAGACCTGCGCTTTCGCCTGGGCGGCCGGATCGGCGCGCTCTTGGACCAGCTCGCCTGGGGCGCGGGGGCCGAGGGGGTGATCTACCTCAAGCCCGGCGGAGGGCCCGTGGGCCCGGGGCGGCTGGCGGCGGCGGAGGTCGTGGCGCTTGACCCGGCGGAGCGACTTCTGCCCGGCGGCCTCGACGGCGCCGAGGGTTTGCCCGTGAGCGATCGGCTCACGCTGCCCGTGCGCCATTGGCTGCAGCTCCTCTGGGCGAACCTGCTCGGCTTGGGCCCGGCGCTGTGGGGCGCGCTGGTGGGGCGGTCGGCGCCGCTCATCCTCTGGCGCACCCTGCGGGCGCTGATGCGCGCACGATCGTTCTCTGCGCCGCGCCTCGCCTGGGGCTTCACACGCCTGGATCGGGGGGCCTGGGTACACCCCAGCGCCGTCGTCGAGGGCTGCTGGCTCGGCGAGGGCGCTCGGATCGGCGCTGGGGCGGTGCTGCGCGGGTGTGTGCTCGGCGCTGGGGTTCGGGTCGAGGAGCAGGCGCTCATCGAGGGCGTCGTCGCCGCGCCTGGCGCCGTGGTCCAGCGCCAGGCGATGCTCAAGTTTGGTGTGCTGGGGCCCGGCGCGGCGATGGGCGGCGTCACCCAGCTCTCGGTCTTGGGCGCGGGCGCGGCGCTCAAGCTCGGGTCCTACGGCATGGACCAGGGCCTCGGTCGCGCCGTGCGGGTGCAGGTCGGTCAGGCCCTCCATGACGCCCCGATGGGCCTCGCGGGCATCTGCCTCGGCGCCGGGGCCTTGGTCGGCAGCGGCGTCCATGTCGCGCCGGGCCGGGTGATCCCCCCGAACATCAACGTCCTCGCCGATCACGCCTTGACCCATCCCGGCGTGCCGTCGGGCGCGGTCGCCTCATCCTTCGTCGTGCGCGGCGGGAGGTTGGTCTCACCATGATCCGTTGGGGTGACCCTGTGCTGAGTGAGCTGCTCGCGGGCGCGTTCTTGGCGCTGATGACCTTGGTGTGGGCCACGCTCTGCCTCACCGCGGGCAAGTACGGTGAGCGGGCCCGGCTCACCCCGGCCGAGCCGCCGCCGCCGCGCTGGCCGAGCGTGTCGGTGTGTATCCCCGCCCGGGACGAGGAGGGCCGCGTCGGCGAGGCCGTGCGCCGGGCCTTGGCCTCGGATTATCCAGACTTAGAGGTCGTCGTCGTGGACGACCGCTCCCGCGACAACACCGGCGAAGAGGCCCGGGCCGCCGCCGCCGGAGACCCTCGCTTTCGCCTCGTGATGGGCACCGAGCCCCCGGCGGGCTGGGCGGGCAAACCTTGGGCCTGTCTCCGCGCCGCAGGGGAGAGCCGAGGCGCGCTGCTGCTCTTCTTAGACGCCGACGTGGAGATCGCGCCCTGGACGGTGCGGGCGGCGGTCGCGCGGCTGTTGAACGGCCAGCACCAGCTCCTCTCGGTCTTCGGGGACTGGCGCCTGGAGACCTTCTGGGAGCGCGCGGTGATCCCCGTGGTCGGCTGGTTCATTCGCGGCGCGGTGAACCTCGACGCGGTGAACGACCCTGGGCGCCCGGAGGCCTTCGCCAACGGCCAGCTCATCCTCACCACCCGGGCGGCCTACGACGCCGTCGGCGGCCATGAGGCCGTTCGCGCCGAGGTGCTCGACGACGTGCGCCTCGCCCGGGCCTATAAGCGCCGGGTGCTCTCGACGGTGATGCTCTACGCGCCGGGCTCGTTCACCGTGCGCCTGTATCGGAACCTCGGCGAGATCGTCCGGGGCTACGGCAAGAACCTCTATGAAGGCATGGATCGCCGCCCGCTCCTGGGCGTCGGCGCGATGCTGTTCATCCTCGTGAGCACGCTCGGGCCCTACGCGCTCTTCTTGACCCTGGCGATCACGCCGATCTGGCCGGGCTGGGCGCTCGCCGGGCCGGGCTGGACGCTGTGGGCGGCGGTCATCGTGGGCTTGATCCACCTGTTCCGTCTCCGGGTGGAGCGCGCCGATGGCCGATCGGGCTGGCACAGCCTCACGCACCCGATCGGGAACGTGATCTTCTTGTTCATCCTCGCCCGGTCGATCTTCGGGGTCGAGGCGGACTGGAAGGGGCGGCGCTTCGTGGACGGCCGCGCGGCCTGAACGGCGCGGCGTGGCCGATGCGCAGGGCTGAAGCGAGGGGCCGAAAAAGAAAGAAGCCCACGGTGGTGAACCGTGGGCTTCTTGATGGAGCGGGAGACGGGACTCGAACCCGCGACCCCGACCTTGGCAAGGTCGTGCTCTACCAACTGAGCTACTCCCGCGAGTCGCTCTTTAGAGCTTGTCGGCGCCGAGCGTGATGCTCGCCAGCGACACCCCTCTATTAACCGACAGCGCGCAGGCGTCAAGGGTGAGAAGCCGAGGAGGATCATGTCAAAGAATCGTGGGGAGGTCACGCATGAAAAGTTGCACAACAGCCCCTCATGCAGCTAACATCACGGTTGCGACAAAAATCCCGGTCGCCCCCATACCCTCGCCCGCAAACGCCCAGTCTTCTTGGCGCTCCCAAGATCGGAGGCAGCTCCGTCATGAAGCTTCACACCCTCGCGCTCCTCACCTTGTCCGCCCTCACCCTTGGCGCTTGTAAAGACGACGCGCCGGTCAGCGAGTCGGAGGACACCACGACTGGCGGCGGCGACTCGTCGGTCTCGGTCACTGACGAAGACGGCGACGGGGTCTCTCCTGCGGATGGCGACTGCGACGACGCGAACGCCGCGGTCTTCCCGGGGCGCACTGAAGACTGCAACGGCGTCGATGACAACTGCAACTCCCTCGTCGATGAGGGCTTCGGCGACGCCGACAACGACAAGACCGCCGACTGCGTTGACGCCGAGGACTGCGACGGCATCGACAACGACGGTGACGGCGTGGCGGACGAGGGCTTCGGTGACTCTGACGGCGACGGCGTCGCGGACTGCGTCGGCACCGAGATCTGCGACGGCGTTGACAACAACGGGGATGGCCGCATCGACGAGGGCTTCGACGCTGACGGCGACGGCTTCACGCAGTGCAACGAGGACTGCAACGACGCCGACGCCTCGGCGTACCCCGGCTCGACGGAGGTCGCGGGCGACGGCTCCGACAACGACTGCGACGGCTCCATCGATGAGGAGGGCCTCGCCGAGAACACCCTCTGGTTCACCGAGCTGATGGTCAACCCCGCCAAGGTCACGGACCCCAAGGGCGAGTGGATCGAGCTGCACAACCCCGGCACGGCGCCGGTGTACCTCAACGGCCTCACCTTGACCTCGGCCTCGGGCGAGTCCCACGTGATCACCTCGGCGTCGCCCCTGGAGATCGCGCCGGGCGACTTCTTCGTGCTCGGCCTCAACAAAGACAAGTCCACCAACGGCGGCGTGACGGTCGATTACGTCTACACCGGCATCGCCTTGTCCAACGAGAGCGACGAGATCGCCCTGACCTTCGACGGCACGACCATCGCCCACCTCGCGTGGGACGACGGCGCCACGATGCCTGACCCCGACGGCGCGTCGGTCATGGTGGACCCCACGGCGTATGGCTCGGACGAGTCCAACTTCACCGCGTGGTGCGCGGCCACGAAGGTCTGGGCGTCGAGCATGGACAAGGGCTCGCCGGGCAGCGAGAACGAGCCCTGCTCCACCTTCGACCACGACGGCGACGGCTTCACCGGCGATCAGGGCGACTGCGAAGACTACGACCCGGAGATCTACCCCGGCGCGCCCGAGATCGACGCCGCCAAAGACAACGACTGTGACGGCGTCGCGGAGCTGATGCCCGTGGCCGTGGCCGCGTCGATCTCCAGCTCGTCGCTCAAGCACTGCGACTACCTCTACCTCGACGGCAGCGGCTCGACGGACGAGGCCGGCGCCGCGCTCACCTACTCGTGGGAGCTCGTCTCCGCGCCGAGCGGCTCCCAGGCGACCACGGCGGACATCACCTCGACCACGAGCCAGATGCCGACGTTCACGCCGGACCTGCCGGGCACCTACATCTTCGCGCTCACGGTGAACGACGGCGGCACGGACTCCTTGCCCACGACGCTCACGGTGACCATCGGCGCGCAGACGGCGAACACCCTCCCCGTGGCCAACGCGGGCGCCGACCAGAGCGGCTCCGAGTCGGTGACCTGCCAGGCGTTCAGCTACGGCGCTTACTACACCTGTGACGACTGCAGCGACTACGAGTTCGACCTCAGCGCGGCGAGCTCCTCCGACGCCAACAGCCCTGACCACATGACCTACGCCTGGTCCTTCGTGTCCGGCACCACCTACGCCACCATCGACGACGCCACGAGCGCCACGCCGACGGTGACCGTCTCCGGTGTGCCCGCCACCCAAGGCACGACGAACAGCCAGGGCATCCAGCTCTTGCTCACCGTCACCGACTGCTACGGCGGCACGGCGACGGACACCGTCAACCTGACCTTCGCCTGCACGGGCACCTGATCGGGTCGAGCGCCCCGGCTTAGCTGGGCTCGTTGGGGGAAGGGGCCACGGCTCCTTCCCTCATACGCTTCAGGCTGTCCTCCAGCTCCGGCGGCAGCGCGCACTCAAACCGCGCGCCGCTGGGCAGCTCGACGACCTGGGCGTGTAACCACAGGCGGTGAGGGAAGCCGGGCACCTTCACCTTGCGCGGCCCGGCGTAGCGGGTGTCTCCGACGACGGGCAGGCCGATGCCTTGTAAGTGGCGTCGGATCTGGTGTTTTCGGCCGGTCTCGGGCTGGAGCGAGAGCAGGCTGAAGCCGCCCAAGGCCTCAACGAGCCGGTAGCGGGTGACGGCATCTAAGGCGTGACCCCGGCGGGCGTCTTGGAGCGGGCGGCGGATGACGCCCTTCTCGTGGGCCTGGCCGATGACCACGGCGAGGTAGGTCTTCTGGATCAGGCCGTCCTCAAACGCCCGGCCCAAGGCGGCGCGGGCGTCGGGATCCTGGGCGCAGAGCACGATGCCCGAGGTCTCCAGATCGAGGCGGTGGGCGGGCAGGGCCTTGCGTAAGGCGCCGCCTTGGGACCGCAACCAGGAGATGAGGTCCGGGGCCTGGGCCTCGGCGGAGGGGTGCGCGAGCATCCCGGCGGGCTTGTACACCGCGAGGATGCCCTCTTTGGCGCCGATGAGGCGGGGGACCGTGAGGTTGGGGACGGTCATCCGGCGCGCCGATCGGCGGCGCGGGCGTGGGCCTCTAAGCCCTCCAGGCGGGCGACGACGGAGGCGTCTTGGGCGAGGATCTTGGCCTCGACGGGATCATCGACGGCGATCCAGGTGCGGGCGCGCAAGAAGGTGAGCACAGAGAGGCCTCCGACGGAGCGCGCGGTGCCGCCCGTAGGCAAGACGTGGTTGGGACCGGCGCTGTAATCGCCGAGCACCTCCGCCGCACCGGCGCCGATGAACAGGCCGCCATAATGTTGCAGGCGATCGGCGGCGGCCTGGGCGTCGTGGAGGTGCAACGACAGGTGCTCCGGCGCGAGGCGGTCGCAGGCGGCGATGGCGTCGTCGAGGGTGTCGCAGGGGACGACGAAGCCGTTCTGGAGCGCCCGGGCGGCGATGGCCGCCGTGGGCAAGGTGGTGAGCTGGGCGAGGAGCTCGGCCTGGACGGCCTCGGTGAACGCCGCGGAGAGGCTCACGAGGATCGGCAAGGCGTCGTCGTCGTGCTCGGCCTGGGCGAGCAGGTCGGCGGCGACCAGCGCCGGGTCGGCGCCCTCATCGGCGAGCACGACGAGCTCGGAGGGTCCGGCGAGCATGTCGATGCGCACCTCTCCGGCGACGAGCTGCTTGGCGGCGGTCACCCAGCGGTTGCCGGGGCCGACCACGGCGTCACAGGCGGGCACCGGCCCCGCGCCGTAGGCCAAGGCGGCGATGGCCTGGGCCCCGCCCACGGCGAGGAGCGCGTCGGCCCCGGCGATGGCGGCGGCGGCGCGGGTCTCGACGCTGGGGCGCGGCGAGGCCACCCAGACCTCCTTCACCCCGGCGGCGCGGGCGGTCACGGCCGTCATCAAGACCGAGGAGGGCAGGGGAAAACGCCCGCCCGGCGCGTAACAGCCGGCGCGCTCGACGGCGGCGTACTGCACCCCGGCGTGGCCCCCGGGGATCGGCGAGACCAGATCCCGCAGGGCGACCCGGTGGGCCGTGGCGAAGCGGTGGATACGCTCGGCGCAGCGCTCCAGGGCGGCGCGGGCGTCTCTGGGCAAAGAGTCCAAGGCGGCGCGCAGGGCCTCGGGGCCGAGCACGAGGGGCTCCCCGGGCTGGATGTCGCCCAGGGCCTCGGCGTGGTGGCGCAAGGCGGGCGCGCCCCCGGCGCGGACGGACTCGACGATTCGCGCGGCGGCGGTCAAGGTCTCCGCCTCGACGGCGCGGCGGCGCAGAGTGGGCAACGTGTCCATAGAGACGG
>JBEAVX010000645.1:0-7659 GCA_041160755.1 Pseudomonadota bacterium | reverse complement strand
GGCCTGCCCGGCGAGCGCCGGGACACGATCCGCGAGACCGCCGAGCTCGCGGCGTCCCTGGACCTCGACTTCGCCAAGTTCTCGATCACGATGCCGCTGCCGGGCACGCCGCTCTATCGGGAGTGGGCGCCCTACATTCGGGATTCAAACTACGACTTCTCGATTCACCGCCCCGACAACGGGCTCTATGAGCACCCCGACTTCACCTGGCCCGAGCTAGAGGCCAGCGCGCGGGAGGCCTATCGCACGTTTTATGGGCGACCGAGCTACGTCTTGCGCCAGCTTCGACGCAGCGCCGAGCGTGGGCAGCTCCTCCGAGAGGCCCGCTACACCTTGGCCTTGGGCGCCACGGGGCTGATGAGCGCCTTCGCCCGCCGCTAGGTCCGCGCCCGTTGACATCCCGCCGAATCGGCGCACCTCACGTTACCTTCTTCGTCCGCCTGACCCCGGAGCCTTGATGATCGCCTGCCTCCTGCCCCTGACCCTCGCCTGGTCACCGGCCCACGCCGAGGAGCCCGCGCCGAGCCCCGAGCCGACGCTCACCTCCGCGACCCTCGACAACGGCCTGCACGTCACCGTGCTCTCCGATCCCTCCTTGCCCGTCGTCGCCACCCAGATGTGGGTGCAGGTCGGCTCGGCCCATGAGACCGACTCCGAGGCGGGGTTCGCCCACCTCTTCGAGCACCTCATGTTCGGCAAGACGAGCAACCACGACAAAGAGGCCTACTCCCGGCACCACACGATGAACGGCGGCTCGGAGAACGCCTACACGGCCTTCGACAACACCGTGTACGTCTCGACCATCGGCCCGGCCTGGCACGACCAGGTGCTCGTGTTTGAGGCCGACCGGATGCGAAACCTCGTGCTCGACGCCGAGAACCTGGAGAACGAGAAGAAGATCGTCACCGAGGAGCTGCGCCTGCGCACGGAGAACGACCCCGTGAGCCGCCTGCTCGACCCGGCCTTCCACGCGATCTTCGGCGATCACCCCTACGGGCACCTGCCCGCGGGCACCAAAGAGGACCTCGCCGCCGCCGATCTGGCCTTGGTCCAGAAGTTTTACAACGGCTACTACCACCCGGCGAACATGCACCTCGTCATCGCCGGCCCCGTCGATGGCCCAGCGACGATGGCCCGGGTGCAAGAGCTCTTTGGGCCCTTGGGCGGCGAGCGCCTCGTGCCGCCGACCATCCCGGACCTCGCCAGCCACGACTTCCCCTCCCGGGTGCTCTTGCAAGAGGACATCCCGCCGATCAAGGTCGCGGCCTTGATGTACATCGGCCCGACGATGCGGGACGCCGACTACTGGGCGTTTAAGGTGATGACCGAGATGCTCGCCGGCGGCGAGCTCGACGCCTTCCGCGAGGAGCTCGTCACCGAGCGCAGCAAGGCCATCGAGGCCATGACCGTCGCCGAGACCCTACGCTCGGGCTCGGTGCTCGCCTTCGCCTCGATCAACCTGCCCTTCCGCAGCGAGCGCCGGGCGTTCAAGCTCCTGCACCAGACCCGCGACACCCTCACGGACGAGGCCGCGTGGATGACCCAGGCCAAGCTCGACACCGCCAAACGCCGGCTCTTACGACAGAGCTTAGAGCGCCGGTACTACGCCGAGTCCCAGGCCGACGCCTTGGGCCAGGCCTACGCCTGGCAAGGCGACGAGACCTTGGCCATGGGCGGCGCGAGCGAGGCGATTGATGAGGTGACCTTGGAGCAGGTCCAGGCGGCGTGGGTCAAGTACGTCGTCCAGGCCGAGCCCGTCGAGATCTTCGTGAAGAAGGGTGAGCCCAAGGCTGAGGAGGTCCAATGAGCCCGATGTTCCTGTCGTTTGGCCTGCTCTTCTCCTTGAGCGGCGTCGCTTCTGCCCAAGACATCCGCATCCCTGCCGTGGAGGACACGGCCGCGCCCGTCGAGGCGCCCGCTCCTCGCCCCAAGGCCACCCCGGCGATCTGGACCGTGTCTGAGGGCACCGACGCCGTGCTCGTCGAGGACCACCGCGTGCCCGAGGTCGTGCTCGTCGTGGAGATCCCCGTCGGCACCTACTCTCCCTGGCTGACCGCCCAGCACGGTGTGGAGGCCTGGGAGCTCCAGATGTACGACGCCGACGGCGCCCTGCGCGCCCGGGCGGACGCCTTGGCCGCCGATCTGAGCGTGTACTGCGAGCCCCGCACCTGCACCTTGGAGCTCGTCGCCCTCAAGCGTGACCTGGAGGCCTCCGTCGCCCTGGTCCAGGACGTGCTCAAGAACACGAGCTACGACAAGGCCGAGCTCAAACGAACGGATCAAGGCCGCAAGATCGGCTGGGAGGGCAGCCAGACCGACCCCGACTGGCGCCTGTCCAAGACCACCGCTGAGCTGCTCTACGCCGAGGGTGACCCGCGCCTGCAGTCGTATGTGAAGCCGGAGAAGGTGCTGCGTGACCCGAAGGCCCTCGCCGCCACCCGCGACGCCGCCCTGCGCCTGCCCGGGCGCCGCATCGGCTTCGCCGGCGACCTCACCCGGGCCGAGGCCGAGGCCATCGCCGCGACGCTTCTGCCCCCGGTGAGCACCGTCACCCCGGCGGACCTCGCCCCGGCCTACCTCGATCTGCGCGCCGACCGACCGGCGAGCCTCATCGAGCCCATGGACAACCTCACCCAGATCTACTTCGCGCTGATGCGCGACGGGATCACTCTGGAGGATCCAAACTACCCCGCCTTTTTGGTGGCGAACCATGTGCTCGGCGGGCACTTCTTCTCGCGGCTCTACGTCTCTCTGCGCCACGAGGGCGGCGAGACCTACGGGGCCTACACCCGGGGCGGCGGCGGCAAGACGGCGAGCGTCTACTCGCTCTCGACCTTCACCCGGGTCGAGAACAAGGCCACGACGGAGGCCAAGCTGCGCGGCGTCTTGACCACCTTCCACGAGGGCGGGCTCACCGACCAGGAGCGGATCGAGGCCATCGGTTACCTCCAGGGCTCGGAGCTCTTTGACCAGCAGTCGCCCTCCAGCCTGCTCTCCACGACGCTCACCGAGCTGACCCTGGGCCTGCCCGTGGGCTTCTTCGTGGACGCCACTGAGAAGGCCGCCGCCTTGAGCACCGAGGAGATCAACACCTTCATCAAGGCCCACTACGACCCCGCCGCGTTCTCGATGGTCACCGTCGAGCCCGCGCCCTAAACCGGGCGTCGGCGGCGCGGAGAAGAACTTGAGCGAGAGGGTGCGTCCTCGGCTATGCTGGGGCGCATGACCATCCTCTCGCTGTCGTTTCTGCCCCTCGCCGCCGCTGGCACCCTCACCCCGGGCGACCCGCTCCCCCAAGCCGCGGCGGTGCAGATCACCGCCGCGGGCTTCTCGAACCTCGGCGGCGCCGTCGGCGAGCTGGTGCCCGAGAGCGTCTTGGAGGACCTCGTCGAGGGTGAGTTCTCCTGCGACGACTCCAGCACCCAGAAGCTGAGCTACACGGTCACCAACCTTGAGCTCTTCCTCAACGTCGCCCGCAGCGAGATCATCCCCTCCGATGGCCGCTTGGACGTGTACCTGGGCCTAGAGGCCAGCGCGACGGCGGAGAAGGTGCGGGTGACGGGCAAGTGCTCGTTCTTGACCTTCAACGAGACCTGCGACCTCGACATCCCCGCGGATGACCCCATCCTCATCGACCTCCACATCGGCCTGGGCATGGCGCTCAGCGACGCCGGGGTCATTGAGGTCACCGTTGACGAGCCCGAGCTCACGCTCAGCCCCATCGACAACCCGCTCATCGAGTCCACGAAGTGTGGCATGAGCGACGTCATCGCCTGGCAGCTTGAGAACGACCCCGAGTTCATCAACAACCTCATCTGGGAGTTCTTGGGCCCCACGCTCTCCGACCTCGGCCCCAGCCTTGAGGAGCCCCTTGAGGACGCGCTCGCGTCGCTGAACCTCAGCACGTCCTTGGCCTTGGGCGACGCGAGCGTCGATCTCGCGCTCTTCCCCTCGGCGCTGGAGCTGACGACGGGCGGCATGTTCTTGGGCTTAGGCGCCGAGATCGCCCCCAGCGCCATCAGCGAGTGTGTCGAGGCCGGAGACGGCCCCGAGGTGACGATGGGCGGCTGGCCCGCCGTCGGCGAGCGCTCCTGGGACGGCGCCATCGAGCACGACGCGGCGATCTTGCTCTCCAAAGACTTCACCGACGCGCTCTTGTGGAGCGTGTGGGCGGGCGGCGCCTTGTGTGTGGAGGTGAACGAGCTCGCCGGGGCCAGCTTGGGCACGAGCCTGCTCGGCCAGCTCTTCGGCGACGACTTCCAGGCGCTCTTCCCCGACGACGTGCCCGCCGGGCTCAAGATCGACCCGCGCCTGCCGCCCACGTCCCACTTCGACGGCGAGATGCCGCTGTACCTCGACGTGGCGGGCCTCGGCATCGGCGCCGCCGCCGATCTTGATCACCGCATGGCGCGTATCTGTGAGGTCGGCTTGGACGGCTCCATCGGCGTGGCGCTGCCGATCACCGAGAGCGCGCTCACCCCGGAGCTCATCATCGACGAGGAGGCCTTGGCCTTCTCCGAGGCGTGGACGGAGCTCCTCGGGCCGGGCTACGCCGCCGGGGTGGCCGACTTCTTGCCCACGGTCATCGGCTCGGTGCTCCCCGCGGACCTCTTGCCCACCGTCGCCCTGCCCTCGTGGCAAGGCATCGGCCTTGGCGCCGCGGACTGGCAGGCCAGCGAGGACGGCCAGTGGGTCGCGGCCTACGCGACGCTCTCCACCGAGGCCGTGACGCCCCTGGAGATCAGCGGCTGTGACGCCTTGGGCTGCGGCGGCGATGGCGGCGGCGGAGACCTGGGCTCGATCATCGGCTGCGACGACTCCTCGGGCTGCGGCGGCGACGCCGGGTGCGAAGACTCGTCCTGCGTGTCCTCCCCCCGCCTGCGGTTCCCCGGCGGTCGTTTGCTCCTCTTCACGGGCTTCATCGCCTTGGCGATGCGCCGACGGAAGCCCTGATCCTTGCCTCAGAACCCCGCGCTCAGGCCCCTCGGGCGCGGCGGTCGAAACCATTTTGTAAAGAACGAATCAAGGGGGGGACGAAACAAGGTCTCATGGTTCATCGTATCGACTTCTGAAGTCTTCATTCACTCTGGCTCCCGAAGACTTCTCCGCCCCCGCTCCTCGCCACGCTGGCGGGCTACCCGGCCAAGGAGGCATCTATCAACTCCTTCTCTTCTGGCAAGAACCACAGCGAGCGCCTCACCGCGAAACAAGAGAAGACGCTCGCCCGTCAGATTCACGCCGCTGAGGACCGCGCTCGTCTCGCGCTCAAGGGCATCCCCTGCGCTGAGGCCATCTTGTCGCGCACCTCCAAACGCGCTGAGCGCACCCGCGCCGCGAAGGTTGACCGGCTTGAGCGCGCCGTCGAGCTCGCCTGGGAGACCTCCCGCGTCGAGCCGCTCCTGCGCGCCGCGTCCGCCGAGGCCAAACAAGCCTGGGCCGAGGCCGAGGCCCTGCGCTGGCGCCTCGCGATGTCCGGGCGCCGCATCGCCCACGGCGAGGCGCGTAAGCTCGCCGGGCCGTTCTTGGACGAGGCCGATCTGGTTCAAGAGGGCTACATCGGGCTCCTTCGCGCCGCCAAACGGTTTGACCCCGACCGCGACATCCGCTTCTCGACCTACGCCCGCTGGTGGGTGCGCGCCCAGATGACCCGCGCCATCGACCACACCGGCCGCCCCGTGCGCCTGCCGGGCTGCGCGGTCGAACAGACCCGCAACCTGCGCAAGGCCATCAAACGGTTTGAGTCTCTGGGCGCTGACTACAGCGTCTCCGATCTCGCGAACGAGGTCGGCCTCGACGTCGAGCGCGCCGAGTTCTTGCTCTCCCAAGGCGGCACGGTCTCCCTCGATCAGCCCGTCGACGAGGGTCCACGCTCTCGCACGCTGGAGCAGTTCTTGGAGGACGACAGCGTCGATGTGCCCGAAGACGCCGCGATCCGGGATCAAGAGATCCGCCGGATGCAGTCGGCCTTTGAGGAGGTGCTCAGCGAGCGCCACCGCTACGTCTTGGCCCGGCGTTATGGCTTAGAGGACAGCGAGTTCCGCACGCTGTCCGAGGTGGGCCGTGGCATGAGCCTCTCGCGTGAGCGTGTGCGCCAGATCGAGCGTGAGGCGCTCCTTCGCCTGCGTGAGCACGCCCGCATCCGCGAAGGCGTCGCCCCCATCGCCGACATCACCCTCTGATCCACGCGCGGAGCGACGCCAGGAGTCACGATGATTCCGTTGGTGCTGGCCATGATGGCCTGTAAAGCCGATGTGTCCCCGAACGAGACGGCGCCCCCCGGAGACTCCTCTGGGGAGACCGCAGACACGGGGCCCGTCGCCGTCGTGGATGAAGACGGAGACGGCTTCCCCGCCTGGTGGACAAACCTTGACTCCACCCTGGCCGACTGTGACGACGCCGACCCCGCCGTGACCCCGGACACCGAGCGATATGTGCCCGAGGGGACGTTCTGGCGTGGCGGCGGAGAGAACGCCGACACCTTGCCGATGCGTGAGATCACGCTGAGCCCCTTCTGCATCGACCGCCTAGAGGTCACCAACCGCCAGCTCGTCCAGCTCTTGGAGGATCGCGCCGCCCGGGGATACAACAACCTCACCGATGACGGACAGACGATCTACGACTTTGACGACATTGATGACCACGTCCCCGCCCGTATCCAACGCGCCGAGGATGGATCCTATGGGGTGCTGGAGGGGTACGAGGATCATCCGGTGGTCGAGGTGTACTTCTGGAGCGCGCAGACCTATTGCGCAGACAACGGCAAGGCCTTGCCGACGGAGGCGCAGTGGGAGAAGGCCGCCCGAGGTGCGGCGGATCAGCGCCGCTTCCCTTGGGGAGATGACCTGCCCGACTGTACACGCGCCGACATACGCCCCACCTGGGAGGGCGAAGGCGCGAACAGCGTCGAGCCCTGCGTGAACGACACGGTCCCCGTGGGCAGCTATCCCGACGGGGCGTCACCCTATGGCGCCTTGGACATGGCCGGCAACGTCGCGGAGTGGGTCGCGGACTGGTACCAACCCCACTACTACGAGACCTCTTCAGACCTTGACCCCGACGGCCCCGACCAAGGCTGGGATGGCTACCCAGCCGATCAGCCGAGCTTCGCCCGGGTGAGCCGCGGCGGGAACTTCGCCACGGGCTACGCCGCGATTCAGGTTCACACGCGGTACGTCGAGCCGGACTGGGCGTCCAGCAACGGCCTCGGATTTCGCTGCGCCCGGCCCCTGACCCCGCCGCGCTGAGGACAGACGGAAGGGACGGTCGCGGCGCAGGCCAGCGCCGCCGCTCTGCGGATCCGTTCATCTTGAACGCCGAGCGTGTCCCAAGCGCGGGCCCGTAGATCAGCAAGGTGAGTATTGTCGTCTCTTTCATCCCTTGGGCTGCTAGAATGCCAGCAGGTGATGAGGAGACCGGCATGCACTACCCGAGAGACGTCCCCACCCGACCTCCAGATGGCCCATGGCTGGAGCGAGAGGTGGACGCCCAGCGGGCGCTGATCCACCGGCTTCAGCGCGCCCCCTGGACCCCATGGGTGCGCCTTGACCGAGACGGATCGCCGATCGAGGGCAGCGAGCCGCTACAGCCCCGGCTCCTTCAGCACCCCCACGCCTCGGTGCACGCGCTCTACGACGGGGAGCGCCTCGTCTTCCTCCAGCC
>JBEAVX010000300.1:0-6738 GCA_041160755.1 Pseudomonadota bacterium | reverse complement strand
GCACTTGCTGCGCCAGGCCGAACAACGCCCCCTCGTCGAGCCGTTCTCCTTACGCCGCGAGGGCGAGGGCCTGGTGCGCACGGAGCTTGAGCTTACCTGGACCGAGTCCAACCGCGAGCAGCTCAACACCTTCGTGAACGGCATCCCCACCCGCGAGGGCGGCACCCACGAGCAGGGCCTCAAAGACGCCGTCGTGAAGGCGCTGCGCTCGTTTATTGAGGCCCACGATCTTGAGCCGCGTGGCCTCAAGCTCACCGCTGAAGACCTGCGCGAAGGAATGCTCGGCACCCTGTCGATCTACGTCCCCGAGCCCCAGTTCCAAGGCCAGACCAAAGACAAGCTCAACAACCCCGAGGTGCGTGGGCAGGTCGAGGCCATGGTGCGCACGGCCTTGGAGCGCCAGCTTCACGAGCGCCGGTCGTGGGGGGAGACGCTCATCGCCCGCGCCGTGCAGGCCGCCCGGGCGCGTCTGGCCTCTCGCGCCGCCGTGGCTGATGTCAAACGGAAGTCCGCGGTGAACACCCGGCTGAATTTGCCGGGCAAGCTCGCCGACTGTGCGTCATCTGATCCGTCTGTGTGTGAGCTGTTCATCGTCGAGGGAGACTCCGCCGGTGGCTCGGCCAAACAGGGCCGCGACCGCGAGAAGCAGGCGATTCTGCCGCTGCGCGGCAAGGTCTTGAACACCGAGCAGGCGAGCCTCACCACCATCCTCAAGAACAACGAGCTCACGGATCTGGTGAAGTGCCTGGGCTGCGGCATGGGCAAAGACTTCGACCTCTCCCGACTGCGCTACGACCGCGTCATCCTGCTCATGGACGCCGACGTCGACGGCAACCACATCGCCACCCTGCTGCTCACCTTCTTTTACCGGTTCTTGCCGGGGCTCGTGCGGGAGGGCCACGTCTACATCGCCCAGCCGCCGCTGTACCGCATCGAGGTCGGCAAAGACACCTGGTGGGCCGCCGATGACGCCGAGAAGGAGCGCATCTTACGCAAGCTCCCGGCGCGCTCCAAGCCCGAGATCAGCCGCTTCAAGGGCTTGGGCGAGATGATGCCCAAAACCTTGTATGAGACGACCCTCGACCCCAAGAAGCGCCGCCTCTTGCGGGTGAGCGTGCCCGAGCACGCCCAGCTCCTCACGGACGAGATCTTCGCCGAGCTGATGGGCAAAGACGCGGCCGCCCGCTACCAGTTCATCATGTCCCGGGTGCATGAGGTCGACTCGCTGGACGTGTGAGCCCAGGCGTCGCGCGCCGCCGGTAGCCGAGCCGTCCTGTGGAACGCGACAGCTCAAGCTTTTTGCCCAGTTTGGTGGGCGGCGCGGGACGGGTTACCCGAGAGGGCCCCAGGTCGTGGAGCCCCGAATGCCCGCTGAGCACGCTGAGATCACCCCCGAGCTGCAGCTCCGTGCGCTCGCCTTGGCCTACCCCGAGGCCGCTGAAGACTTCCCGTGGGGCGAGCGGGTGATCAAGGTGCGCGGCAAGATCTTCTTGTTCTTGGGCGCCGTCGAGGGCCGCCTGCGCCTGAGCCTCAAGCTGCCCCAGTCTTTCCTCGACGCCTTGACCCTGCCCGGCGCCCAGCCCACGGGCTACGGGCTGGGCAAGTCCGGCTGGGTGAGCCTGTGGTTTGACGAGGGCCAAGACGTGCCGATGGAGCGGCTCACGGCCTGGATCGACGAGAGCTATCGCGCCGTCGCCCCCAAGCGCCTCGTGAAGTCTCTGGACGCTGGATGACCACGCAGACGCCGCTGGGCTGGCACCACCTCGTCGAGCTCGGCGGCTGTGACGTCGCCGCGCTCGACGACCTCCCCCACGTCGAGGCCGCGCTCCTCGCCGCCGCGAGGGCCGCCGGGGCCACGGTGCTCGACGCGCGCTTTCACAAGTTCGCGCCGCAAGGGGTCTCCGGCGTGGTGCTCATCGCCGAGTCGCACCTCTCGGTGCACACCTGGCCTGAGCACGCCTACGCCGCCGTGGACCTGTTCACCTGCGGCGTCACCCTCGACGCCGAGCCCGCCGTGGCCTTGCTCCAGGCGGCCCTGGGCGCCACGACGGTCAGCCGCCAGGCCATCCCTCGGGGCCTCGTAGACTCAGCGCGCTGAGGCCGCCAAGGGGTGATCGGTCCAGGGCGGCAGGTGCGCCAGCTCGGTCTCCACGAAGTCGCTGAGCGGGAATCCCCAGGCGAGGAAAAAGCCGCTGAGGTCCAGCCCGACGGTCTCTGAGCTGAGGAGCACCAGCTCGTCGATGCGCTCCTGGTCTGTGTCGGGTCGGCTTGAGCTGGGCATCCCCAAGTGCGCGGCGTTGATGGTGATGAACAGATCCCAGCCGAAGGTCTCTTGGAGCTGAAGGTAGGTCTCTAAGCAGGTCCACACGCTCCAGTCGGCCTCAAAGTCCGCGCCGCCGTCCAAGTAGGCGTCGAGGGTCTCCTGCCGCGCGGAAGGGTCCAAGGCGCTGTGCGCGAGGCCCCGATCGAGGCCGATGACCTCCTCCATCGCGTAGACCGACCAGAGGTTGACGGTGCACTCCGTCGTGCCAGGCAGGTTCGCCGGGCCGAACTGGTGGTTGTGGCCGAGCTCATGAAAGGCGCCCCAGTCGCCGATGAGGGTCAGGGTGGGCAGGTCCACCATCGCCGCGCCGTAGTCGTAGCCCATGAGCGGATAGCCGCTGTGCATCCAGCCCGCGGAGATCTGCACGTCAATGGCGAACCGCTCGGCGCGGTCGCGGTCGCGGGAGATGGCGGCGAGGTCGGCGTCGGCGTCTAACACGTCGTCCCAAAGCGCCATGAGCCCGGCGGGATCCTCCAGGGCCGCGAGGTCGGCGGTGGGCACGGTGAGCACAAAGCGGTCGCTGCCGAGCTCCGCGAGGGGGGTGAGTCCCAGGGCGGCCTCGGCGAGAAACGCGGCGGGGTCGGTCTCCCCGGCGACGAACCGCGGCATGTCGACGCCGCCGTCGAGGGTGACGTCGCCGACGCCGAGATCGAGGCCGCCGGGCACGGCGAGGTAGACCGGGCCACCAAACGCCGAGGCGATCTGCGTCTCTTGGGTGTCGAGGTCATAAGCCCGGGTGATCTCCGGGTGGCGCTGCCACTCGTCGAGGTGCCACAGCGTGTCGGTGTGGGCGCCGATCTGGGCCTTGAGGCCGCGCCCGGCCCAGGACGCGGGGATCTGTATGGTGAGGGGCTCGCCAGGGGCGGCGTACACGCCGAGGCTCAGCCAGAGGGGGTCGGCGGCGTCGCTGTACCAATAATCCGCGTCGCGCCCGGCGTAGGTGGCGCGCACAGAGACCGTCTGTGCGCCGCGCGGGGCCGAGGCGGAGACGAGGCCGGGGAACTCGCTGGGGATGGCGGTGAGCTCCTCCGGGGGCAGCTCGGCGGCGAACCGAGACCACACGGTCACCAGAAGCGCCTCGATGGGGTGTTGGGCGACCTTGAGCGGCGCGGACTCCGTGGGCACCATCGGCTCGCCCTCGTCGAGCAGGCGGCGCAGGGGGTCAAAGTAGGCGTCGTGGCTCAGGGGCAGGTTCCGCACGGCGGCGCCGACGGTGTCCGCGGCGATCCGCTGGTCCGCCATCGAGAGCGGCGTGGCGTCGGAGAGGTGCTCCTCGATGGCCCCGAGCGCGTAGCCGGCGTGGAGGAGCTCGATGGGATCGGCGGCGGCGAGCGCGCCGTCCCCCGTGGTCTCCGCGCTCACCAAGATCCCCGCGCTCAGAAGCAGCTTGTTCGCCGGGTGCTCCTCGGCGACCTCGGCGGCGGACGCGCCGCGCTCATAGGCCCACCACCAGGCGTGGCCTGCGGTGAGGAGGCCGCCGCCGTCGGTGACGAAGGCCTGCAGGGCGGCGATCTCGTCGGCGTCGCGCTCGGCGGGGGCGTAGGCGATGAACAGATCGAGGCCTTCCAAAGCGTCGGCCTTGACGATCTGCGCGTTGAGCCCGGCGGCCTCTAAGGTGGTGATGACCCCGCGCATGTCCTGCTCGACGCCGATGACCGGGGCGTCTTTGCCCCCGGCGGCCCAGCGGGCGAGGTTCTGCACGAGGAGCGGGCCGTGCGCGCCTTTGCCCGCGGCGCCGGTGAGCAGGCCCTCATGGCCGAGCTGCGCCAGACGGCCCGCGCCGAGCCGGGCGCTGGCTGCGACGATGGCGCCGTCGGGGTCGGCGAGGACGGGGCAGGCGCCGTCACCAAACGGGATGAGCCGAGAGGGCAACGACCCGCCGAGGTCAAGCTCGGTGACGCCGAGCAGGATCTCCCCCGCGTCCGCCGCGCAGGCCTCGGGCTGGGGGTTCGTGTCGGTCTGGGTGTCGGTCTGGGTGTCGGTCCCGGTGTCGCCGCCGGTGTCCTCGGGGAGCGCGTCGTCGACAGGCTTGGGGGCGGGCGCGCAGGCCAACGCGAGCAAGGTGATGAGCATGGGGCGGATCTCCTTCTTGGTCTCGGGCGCCACGATAGCCCAGCCTCGGCCGCCGCCACGGCCCAGATCGCGCCGTCAAGAATCTTTTTCATGTCTTTTGGTCTTCGCGCAGAGCTTACGGTATCCTACAGCTCCCCCAGAGGTGAGCGATGTCCAGCTTCAGCCAGCGCGCCCCCGCGCAGTCCTCCGCGCCCGTCCTGGATTCGGGCGACTCGTCCATCGGCGACGCCGCCGACCTCGGCGCGTCTGCGGAGCGAGGTGAAGGCAAGGCGAAGGGCCAGAAGACGCCGTTGGACACGGTAAAGGAGCTGATCAAGGCGGGCGACGGCCCAGGCTTGGTCTCGAACTTCGCGGCGCTCTCGCGCAGCCAGCCCGGCGAGGTCACGACCCTGGTCGCCGACCGCGCGACGCTCGTGAGCGCGCTCAAGGTCATCGGCCAGGCCCAGGCCACCCTCGCCTTGCTGCACCTGCAGTTTGGCGCCAGCGCGACCCCAGGCCGCACGCTCAACGACGGCCTCAAGCTGCTCGTGGCGTCTGTGGGCCTCAGCCGGGCGGGCTGGATGCAGCTCGTCGCCGGGCGAGACGCCGCGCAGCAGGCCGCCGTCGTCGCCGACGCGGCCTCCCTCACCGCCCTTCGTGGCGTCGAGGGCGACCCGATGGATCTCCTCCCCGGCCTCTCCATGAGCCCCGAGACGCTGCGCGCCGCGCTCACCGCCACCCCGGCGCTCACCGAGTGGATCCTCGACGTGGGCGGCGAGGCCCGGGAGGCGCAGATCATGGAGGCCCTCGCCGCCGCTGAAGACGCCGCGCTCACTCGCTCCCGCTACATCGCCGCCGGGCTATGGACCAAACACCTCAACACCATCCCCAAGGGCCCGGCCACGGACGCCGACACCCAACGCCTGCTCTACAACTACGTCTTGGCCAGCGGCGAGTCCGACATGAGCGAGTGGAACAAGCTCTTTGAGCGGCGCTTCGGCGTGAGCCTCACCGACGGCGGCGCGGCCTGGGACAAGACGAGCGTGCTGCGACTGTGGCAGATCTGCGATCTCACCCCGCCCTCCCACATCGAGGCCACGGTGAAGGTCATCCGCGAAGGAGATCAAGGCGACGCGAGCGGCTGGGCCGGTGGCGGCGAGATCGGCATGAGCTGGGGCACGGACCTGCTCGGCGCCACGGAGATCGGCGCCTACTCCGACGACACCGACCCCATGCGGGGCCTGAACATCTTCGACGCCTGCGTGCGCCACGAGATCGGCCACAACGTCGGCGAGTCCAACGGCTGGGATCAGCCCGGCGGCTTCGTCTACACACAGTTCGGCTGGGACAAACACGAGGACCTGCGCCCGCTCCTCGACGTGTTCATCAAGAAGTACCCCCTGCCGCTCACGACCGTCTCATCCCGGGGCAAAGACGCCCTGCGCACGAAGATCCTCGACGCCTTGGGCGAGGTCAGCACGACGAGCCGAGCCGGGTACCGCGCCGCCGTCGAGGGCGTCCAGCGCGGCCTCTGGACGCAGATCGAGGGCGAGCCGCTGATCAACTACCTCCTCAAGCGCAGCCAAGGCGGCGCCTGGGACCAAATGGACAACGTCGATGGCCGCAGCTACCACGTCGCGTATGACTGGTTCGGGTTCTGCTCGGCGCCCGTCGGACTGTACGCCAAGAAGGTGAGCACCTACGCCATGCGCTCGCCGATGGAGTGGTTCGCCGAGGTCTACGCGACGTTCTACGCCGAGGCCGACCAGCCGGGGATGCCCTTGGGTCAGCTCGTTCAGGGCCGCGATCCGGCCCTGTACAAGACGATGATGACCACGGTTCACTCGGGCAACAGCCTCGGCGAGGTCACCGGGCAAGGCACGGTGGGGATGCCCGCGGCGCAGACGCCCGAGGGCCCCATCGGCGACTTCCCGACGCCGGGGCCTGAGATTCGGAACCTCGCGTGAGCCTCTTGCTGCTGGGCCTCGCCTGCGCCGCGCCGAGCCGCGAGGTGGACGCGGCCGCCTCGTCCTCCGTGATCACCTCCGCCCCCACACAGACCCCCGAGGAGCTCGCCATGGCCCCAGACATGGTGGTTCGCGCCGCCGCCGCCGAGCGCCTCGGCGCGTCGCCTGAGACGCTGCGGGTGCAGCCGCTCTATCTCGACGGCCACGCGCCGTTCTACCGGGTGATCACGCCCGGGGCCAAGCCGCGCAGCGACGGGGTGATGCCCGGGGTGTCTTACGTCGTGCTCGACCACAAGGCGCTCAGCGGGCCGGAGGGCTACGCCGCGGTCTTGGCGGTCACCGACGACGCCGAGACCCTCGCCGGGGCGTGGCTCTACCTCCACAGAGGCGGCGCTG
>JBEAVX010000582.1:0-2810 GCA_041160755.1 Pseudomonadota bacterium | reverse complement strand
GTGGAGCTCGTCATCACGTTGACGCTGCGCAGAAAGCGCGGGTCGCTGACGACCAGCTCGACACGATCGGGCTTCATGCCGCCCGTCGGCAGGTTGACCTCGTACACCGAGAACCCCGCGTCGCCCGGGGTCGGGCCGCTGACGGCGTACTCCTTCACGATCGGCTCAAGATCGACGGGGTGCGCCCAGCTCACCGTCACGCCGCTCCAGCTCATCTCTTGGCTCGCGCGCAGCGTGTAGCGACCCGGGGGGAGCTGGGGCACGGAGATCGTGTCATGTACACGATCCTGATGGGCCACGCTCGCCCGCCACAAGAGCCCCGAGGCCACGACCGCGCCTTGGTCGTTGAGCACGTCGATGCTCACCACCCAGGTCGAGCCCGAGAACAGGCTGGCGAAGAAGCCCCGGCGCCCGAAGGTGCCGTCGACGCGGATGCGGTCGATCGCCCGGCCCGCGGCGCGGGTGTCGATGACCACACGGTCGAGCTCGGGCGGGCGGCCGACGAGCTCCCAGGGAACCGCCGCGAAGCCGCCGGTCTCGTCCATCCACGAGCCGAGGCGTGTCCAGGGGACGGCCTGCCCGGCGCCGTTCACGAGCAGCACGTCGTCCGTGGGCAGCTCGACCAAGGCGCTGAGATCGATGAGCGCGGAGCCCGTCGGCGGCAGCTCCACCGTCGATCGTTGGGTGTACGCCGTGGGCTCGGCGGCCAGGGCCGCGAAGCTCATCCAGAGGCCGACGACGCTCATGACCGCTCCTTCTTCTTCTCTTCGACTTCTTCATCTCGCTCACGCAGCACCACCCGCTGCAAGAGCACCGCCGAGCCAAGCAAGGTCAAGGCCGCGCCCAAGAACGAGCCGACCCGGTAGATGCCGCTGAGCGCCGCGAGGTCAAACACGAAGACCTTGCCCGCCGCCAACATCAAGAAGCCCATCGCCACGAGGCGGTTGCCCCGGGTGCGGGTGACCACCCCCAAGACCAACAAGGCCACGGCGAAGCCCGCCCAGCACACCGAGAGGATCATGTTCTGACCCAAGGTGCCGCCGAACAGCCGGGGCTGGCCGTCCTCCATGAACCCGAACGCCACGATGACGTTGAGCGAGCCAAAGGCGAGGCCCACGGCGACAAACCACAGGATCGGCCCCACGGGCACACCCAGGAGCGCCCCGGCCCGGGCGTGCCAGCGCGAGGCGAGGCCCACGGCGACGGTCGAGACGAGCCAGGTCAACACGCCGACGTTGAAGAACAGCACGAGATCACGGTCGGGCAGCTTGACCACGTAGGGGTTCAGCGCGAGCAGGCCGACGACCCCGGCGACCAAGGCCACGGAGAACAGCCGAATCCCCGCGCCCGGCAGGCGCAGGCCGAGCCAGGCGAGCACCGCGCACTCCAAGGCCCAGCCGAGCACCAGCCAGTGATCGCTCAACTGGACGGGCACGGCGAGGCACGCGAAGAGCGTCGCGACGGTGACGAAGGTGGAGAAGCGGCGGTCACCCAAGGACGCCCGGGCGTTCTGGCGCAGCCACGTCGCCGAGCCCAAGGCCAAGGCCCCCATCGCCAAGGGCACCACGCCCAGGGCCTCGTCGCCGAAGCTCTGATCGAAGCCGATCTGCAAGGGGATGTAGCCCAAGGGCGGCGCCAAGGCGGCGGCGAGCCAGAGCGGGAACGCCGCGTCATCTTTGGGCGCGCCGCGAAGGAAGGGCCAGGCCGAGGCCAAGAGCACGGCGGCGAGCACGGCGACGGCCACGGCCGGCCCTCTGCCCTCGTCCTCGACCCAGACGAGCCCAGGCTCAACGGCCAAGAAGCCCGCGACGACGCCGAGCACCGCGACCCACGGCGAGCGGATCGAGAGCACGAAGCCCAAGATCGGCAAGCCCAGGGCGAAGGCCTGGAGCGTCTCGGTGCCGCCTTGCCCAGCCAGGGTGGTGCAGAAGGCCACGAACCCCGCGCCGACGAGGATCGTCGGGGCGACGAGCAGCTCCGCCGCGCCCTCTCGCGCCGGCCGCGCGGTGAGGAGCATCGCCCGGGCCAAGGGCGGCGCCAAGGCCACGAACGCGGCGATCCAGACGAGCGAGCCCGCGTAGGCGCCTGCGTTGTGCAGCACCCCGTCGTAGCCCGCGGCCATCACCAAGGCGGGCAACAGCGTCGCGACGCTCACGGCGAGGCCCGCGCCGGGCAGGCGGGGATCTTCAGCGACCCGCTGGGTCCAGAGCGCGTAGCCCAGAAGCCAGAGCGCGCCGATCCAGGCGAGGCCCCCGGCGTCGTTCACCGCGCCTTCAGAGGAGAGGAAGGTCACGAGCTCCAACGGCACACACAGCGGCAGCACGGCGACGCTCTGGGCGAGCAGGCCGAGGCCCGTGCCCCAAGGACGGCCTTCGCCCTTGGCGCGCAGCGTGGCGAGGCCGTACAGCGCCGCGAAGGCCGTCGCCGCGCCAAACCCGACGGCGAGCTGGTCATAGGCCGCGTACTTCGCCGCCCAGCCGAGCTGGATGAGCGCCGTGCCGACCGCCGCGCCCGCCGGGATGATCGACCAGCCCCGGCGGCTTGAGGGGAACAGCGCCGCGAGGTTGAGCACGAAGAGGTAGGCGAAGAGCTCAAACGCCTTGTTCTGGCCCGTCGAGAGCAGGATCGGCGTCGCCAGGCCGCCGATGAGGCCCAGGCTGGCGATGAACTGCGAGTCTCGGCGCCAGGCCAAGGTCATGCTCACGACGGTCACCAGCGACATCGCGCCGAAGGCGACGGGCTGCTCCAAGAGGTCGTAGCGAGAGAAGCTCGCGTAGAACGCCGCGTAGAGCGTGCCGATCGCCGCCCCG
>JBEAVX010000580.1:0-5679 GCA_041160755.1 Pseudomonadota bacterium | reverse complement strand
GACATGGAGCCCGTGATCGTCGAGAAGTGCGGCTCCTGCCACGCCCCCGGCGGTCTCGGCCCCGGCGACTGGACCGACCCCGAGACGGCCAAGACGAACGCCTTCTTGATGAACGTCTACGTGCAGGCCGGGAAGATGCCCTACCCCGCCGCCGACCCCACCTGCCGCGACTACGTCGGCAGCCACCGCCTGCACCTCACCGACGCCGAGAAGGAGATGTTCCAGGCCTGGGTAGACGCCGACGCGCCCTTGGGCGACGAGGCGGATCGCACCCCCGGCCTCAGCGTGCCCGATCTGAGCCTCGACGACACCGACATCACGCTCACCCCCTTTGAGTCCCACGAGGTCAGCGTCGGCGAAGACCGCAACGAGTACTGGTGTGTGGTCCTCGACAACCCGCTGACCGAGACCCGCTACATCACCGGCGTAGACGTCGACATCGACAACCGCCAGGCCGTGCACCACATGCTGCTCGCCATCGACGCCGGCGGCGACGCGGGGATCGAGTACGGCACCGACGGGAAGCAGCGCTCGTTCCCGTGCCCCGACCCCATCGTCGAGTCCGACTGGATGATCCTGCACGCCTGGGCGCCGGGCATGGAGGCCGTCGAGTTCCCCGAAGGCGTCGGCCTCACCGTGGAGCCCGGCCAGCAGCTCGTCCTCCAGTACCACTACTACGACGACGATCCCGCCACGCCCACGGGCACCGACCAGTCCGGCTACCGCCTGCGCACCGCAGACAGCGTCGAGATCCAGGCCCAGATGGGCGCCGTGGGGCCCACCAACTTCAACATCACCGCCGGAGACAACGCCTACAGCGCGGCGGACAAGATGCGCAACGACTGGGGCGACATCACCGTCTACGGCGTCTTCCCCCACATGCACCTGCTCGGCAAGTCCATGCAGAGCTGGATCGGCAAGAGCGGCGAAGAGGACGTCTGCCTGATCGCCGGTGGCTACGACTTCGGCGCCCAGATGACCTACATGTACAAGGAGCCCGTGCTCTGGCCGAAGGGCTGGAACCTCAACGTCGAGTGCACCTGGGACAACTCCGCTGAGAGCCCCTACCAGTACAACGATCCCCCCGAGAACGTGACCTTCGGCGAGGGCAGCGACGAGGAGATGTGCTTCGGGCTGTTCTATTTCGCCTTCACCGGCTGAGAGACGACCGGCGTGCTGCTCTGATCTGGCTGATCCGTCAAGGACCAGAACTTGTCCGCGCGGGGGGCGATCTCTGACTGGACACCCGTTCAGGTACTGTTAAACTGATGGTGTGAAGAGGCCGCGCCCAAGACGGTACGCTCTCTTCGCCGGTCCATGAAGGAGGCCCCCGCAGGACGCGGTGGCTTTACAGGAAGGACCGACCCTCACCCCCGCCGCTGCTCAGGATGACGCGGTGGGGGGCGCAGGGACGCCCGGCTGGACGCCAGGCCCTTCAAGATGAGCCCGACGCCGGACGCGGCGGGCACCAGGATGGCGAGGCGCCTTCAGGACGAGGCGCGTGGGCTCGGGATGAGCCTCAGGATGACTCGCGCCCGCCCAAGCCAGGAGGCCACGGCGGGCGACCAAGACGGTACAGGGTGGACAGCGCGCGGGGAGCCGATCCTCTCGGGGGTCGGCTCCCGACCCGCTCTGGCGCCGCGCCGCACGTTAGACCCATCGGTCTACTCGGGCATCTCGCCTTCTTCGATGACCGGCGGCTCCACGTTCCAGGGCAACCACACGGGCAGAAGCTGCTGGAGCGCCGTCGGCAGCGACTCGGGCACCTCGCCCGGCGGCGACCAGGTGGCCAAGGTGGGATCCACCGGCTCGTAGGGGATCGGCCCCTCGAAGGCCCGGCGGCTCCAGTCCTTCGGGGTGGGGCTGCGGCCACCGACGGACACGCTCACGCCGAGCTGGGGCATGTAGACCTCGGGGGCCAGCCGCGCGACGCCGGAGACGAGGCCGACGGTGACCTCGGAGCGGTCGAGCACCATCGCCGCGCCGACGCTCGCCTCAAGCCACCACCACGGCGGCGTGCCTTCAGGGTCGCCCCCGGCGACGGGCACGATGGAGGAGCGGCTCACCCGGAGCTGCGTAGGCACCATGACCATGTTGTCGGGGAACAGCACCGCCGCGACGCCGACATGCGGCGCCAAGGTGGCGTAGCTGTACGTCTTGGGCTCCTGGACGGTGACCGACTGGCCGTCGTCGTAGACCACCAGGGCGCCGTCATCGAAGACCTCGTGCTGCTCGGTGTAGCCCGACTGGCTGTAGGTCGCGCCGAGCCCGCCCGTGGCCCGAAGGAGCGCCACCTCGCCCTCTCTGAAGGTCCAGGCGAGGCTCACCCCGCCCAAGGGGCCCTCGGACTGGGAGCCCCCGGCGAGGCGCAGATCGAGATCCGGGGTGAGGCCGACGCCCGCGTAGCCGCCCAGGGTGTTCGTCAGCGCCAAGCTGGAGTATTGGGCCTCGGGGGTCGCCTTCACGCCGGTCACTCCGACGCCGACCTGGCCCACGCCCAGCGGGGTCACGAGCTGAGGGCCCGCGACCGGGGGTGGGTGGGCGAAGTAGATCGGCCCGCACGCCGTGTTGAGCGCGAGGCACACGCCCGCGCTGATGCGCAAAACGCGCCAATGGGGCTCCAACATGTTCACTCCAAGCGCCCTGCCCGGACACTGGCCTGAGCTTAGCACAAGGACGCCGCGTGGCGCAGGATCAGCCGCAGGTCGCGGTGATGATCGCCTCGTCTACGCCGAACCGAAGCAGGAACTCCCGGCGCTCCCGGCGCATCCGCGCCGCCCAGGCGTCGTGATCCGCCGCGCGGCCCTGGGCGGCGAAGAGGCGGCGGGGCTGGAGGATCTCCGCGGGCACCAAGGCCAACAGGGCGGCGTTCTCCGGCGCGTCCACGTCCACGACCTCATAGCCGAAGTCCGGGTCCTTCACCCAGACCACCTGGCCGCTGAGCATCGCCTCCAGCATGGCGCTGGAGTGGTGGATCTTCACCTTGAGGCCCACGCCCTGCTTCACCGAGCGGCCGTCCCCGCCGACGAAGCCGGTGTTCATCATCCACAGATCGACGCCGGGCATCGTCTCGGCCAGCTCCGAGAAGCGCCGCGCCTGGAGCCCGTGGGCCAAGGGGAAGAACGGCTGGGTGAACGGGGAGCGGGTCTTGCCGGTCTCTTTGCCCGCGGCGGAGGTCTTCGTCGTCTCGCCGAGCATAAAGAAGCCCGCGGCTTGTTCGGGCGAGGTGAAGCGCACGAGGCCCGGGGTGGCGGCGTCGGCGCCCTCGTCGCGGTTGAGGATGCCCATGCTGCGCACCGGGGGCAGGCGGGTGAGGTCGGCGGCGTCATCGACCGCGGCGAAGGGGATGATCGAGCGGCCGTTCTCCGTCCACTTCACGAAGTCCCAGCCGTCCTGCGGCGTGCCGCGCTCGTCGAGGATGTCCTCCAGGCTGCGGGCTCCGGAGGCGTAAGCCGAGACGTTCTCCGCGTCCGCGCCCGTGCCGATGAGCACGTCCGCCAGTCGCGCCACCTCCTCCGGGGTCAACACGCCCTTGGAGAAGTCGGCGACGCCGTGCTCGTCGAGGTAGACGTTCTCCGTCCAGGCGCGCGGGTCGAGGGTGCCGCGCCAGATCACGGGCTCGGTCTCTTCAGAGAGCCCAAAGGTCTTCGCGAAGCAGCCGTTCTCGGTGACCGAGAGCTCCCCCTCGGGCCACAGCGCGACCATGTCGTCCTGCACGGGCTGGGTGAGGGTGCCTTGTTTGGAGAAGGTGGTGGTCGTCTTGCCCGTGCCCGAGAGGCCCATGATCGTCATGGTGACGTCGCGGTCGCCGACGTGCACGAGCTTCGCGCCCGCGTGCAGCACGAGGCCCCCCTTGGCGTAGACCTGGGCGCAGAGCATCCGCAAGGCGCCCTTCTTGGACTCGCCGAAGTAGTCGGGGCCGAGGATGTAGGTGGTCATCTCGTCGAGATCGACGACGATGGCCTGCTCGCCGGGCATCCCCTCCGCAGGACAGTCCGGGGTGTAGATCACCCGAAAGTCGGGGGTGAAGGCGTCGCCGGGGTGCTCGGCGGGGAACGCGAGAATCTGCTGCATCGCGGCGATGTTCGCGGCCTCGACGCTGTAGAGCCACTGCACCGAGGCCGCCCGAGGCCCGACGCCCAGGCGTCCTTGCACCTCGATCACCTGCCCCCGAGACTCCAGAAACGCCGCTTGGCGCGCGATGAGCGCCTGGGCCCGGGCCGGGTCGATGAGCTGCGCCGAGAGGCGCGCGGCGTCGGCGGGGGTGCCGATGACGTAGGTGTACTTGGCCACACGGGACTTGTTGTGGCTCACCTTGTTGAGCGTGCCCGTAGACGAGCGCGCCACGGCCGGGGTGTGCGTCAGCGCCAAGGCGCGCAGGGCGTCTTGATCGGGGTTGCGCAGGACCGTGATGGACGAGGGCAGAGGGCGGTGGGGCATGAGGACTCCTTCAAGTTCGCCATAGCGCAGGATGCTGGCGCACACCAGCGCGACGATGGCCGCGACCCTGATCCAGATCGCTCCTTGGCGTCACCCCGGCCCGGAGGGGGGTGTCTTGACTGCTCTCGGCGCCTGCGGTAGCGTGGACATCGATGGGCCGCCGACCAGAGATCAGGTCGGGCCCAAACAAGAAGGTGCGCGCGGGCCGATGCAGGAGGTTCTTTACAGCCCTGGGCATCAAGCGACATGGCACCACTACCTCCACGGCGATCAGTCCGATGAGGCGGTGGGCTGGCTGTGCCGACCGGAGAGGAGGCCGATCCTCGTCAACTCCGAGCACCTGCGCCACCTGCAGGAGCTCCTGGAGGTCTACGCGGGGGTCACGATCTCGGATCGCCCCGCGCTGAGCGTCGCCAACCTCAGCCAGTCCGACCCCAACCTCCAGGCGGGTCAAGGCGCCTTGTGTGTCGCGGTCCATCTGCGTGTGCCCGCTGAGGAGGGCAGCCCGCCCCGCGTCGGCCACGGCCTGCTCACGGTGAAGCGGCAGCTCCAGCCCGCCGCCTTGGGCGACACCCTGCGCACCTTGGCCAAGCTCTCCGGCGCCTTCGCGCCCAGCGGCGAGCGCGGCTTAGAGGACGCCTACCTGCGGTTTTTGGTCGCCGAGGCCCCACAAGAGGCCCGCGCCGCCTGGCTCGACTACCTCAGCGCCTTCGACGCGGCCTTGCCCGTCGCGCCGATCAGCGATCCCGAGCACGAGTGGATCCCCCAGAGCGACGCCCGGATGCCCGAGCGCATCGCCGTCTTGGGCCGGGGCGCCGATGATCATGGCCGCGTCCTGGAGGTCATGGCCGGGCTCGCCGCCGTGCTCTACCAGTCGAGCGTGCGCTGGGGTGAGCTGACCACGGCCCGCCGTGTGCCCGCCGACCGCGAGGGCCTCGTCATTCAGCTCCTCGCCGACTCCGAGCCCGCCGCCTTGGTCGAGCGCGCCGTGCCCCTCGCCGAGCTAGAGGGCGAGGTCGAGGACTGGATCGGCAAGCTCTTGCCCTTGCGCCGCGCGCGCATCGAGAGCGCGAGCCCGTTCACCGACCAGAGCTGGTCCACGAGCCGCCGCCGCGAGGTCGTGAACGTCCCCGAGATCAACCGGCCGAAGCCCCAGCGTGAGCGCCTGGAGCTCCCCCGGGAGCGGGTGGAGCTGCCCGCGACGCCGACCCCGGAGCCCAGGCCTCGCCCGCGCAGCGC
>JBEAVX010000296.1:0-2775 GCA_041160755.1 Pseudomonadota bacterium | reverse complement strand
GACGAAGACCGCAGCCTGATCATCGACCTCAGCGGTGACGTCGCCCAGGTGGAGCTGATCGAGGCCGAGTACACGAGCCAGCTCGGCGTTCACGTCATCGACGTCGTCGGCAGCCTGTGGGACTCGGCGCTCAAGGCGGGCTTACGCCCGGCGGACATCGTGCGCATCGCGAACGTCTTCCAGTGGGAGCTCGACTTCAACACCGAGATCCAGCGCGGCGCCCGCATCGTCGTCGTCAGCGATGATCTCTACGACGACGGCGGCTTCGTGCGCCCCGACGCCCTGCGCGCCGTGCGCATCGAGAACGGCGGCAAGACGCTGATCTCCATCCGCCACGTCTCCGCCTCGGGCGAAGAGGGCTGGTTTCACCCCGACGGCACCGGCGCGCGTAAGCCCTTCTTGCGCTCGCCCCTGGAGTTCTCGCGGGTGACCTCGGGCTTCAACCCCCGGCGTTTCCACCCCGTGCTCAAGAAGGCCCGGCCCCACAACGGCACCGACTTCGGCGCGCCCACGGGCACCCCGATCCGCGCCGTGGCCGACGCGGTCGTCACCTTCGCCGGGAAGAGCGGCGGCTACGGCAACCACATCAAGCTCGACCACGAGGGCCCCTACGTCACCTCCTACTCGCACCTCTCGCGCATTCGGGTGAAGAACGGCCAGAAGGTGAAGCAGGGCGACGTCATCGGCGAGGTCGGCTCGACGGGCATGTCCACGGGGCCGCACCTGCACTACGAGTTCCTCAGCGGCGGCAAACACGTCGATCCGATGAAGATCAAGCTGCCGACGACCGGGGGCATGTCCGCCGCCGAGCTGGCGAGCTTCCACGCCACCCGGGACGCGCTCTTGCCCCTGCTCAACGGCGAGCTGCCCCCGCCGCCCCCGCCGGTCTGGGCCGATGACGGCGGCGAGGCCCTGGCCGAGGGCGAGTGAGCGGAACCCCTCGGGAGGCCGCGCGGTCCCAGGGCTGGACGCTCGCGCGCGCCGAACTCGTGGCGTGGGGCTGAAGCGGGTTATTACCGGTCCCTTCCTTCCCTCTCGGAGCCGCCATGCGAACGCTTCGCCGCCTCGCCGCCTCGTCCCTCGCGCTCCTGTCCTTCGTCGCCTGCGACCGCGACGCGGTGTACGAGCAGAACACGTTCAGCCAGAACGTGTACGAGGCCTACGACGAGTGTGATGACACGGAGATCAAGTTTCTCTCCGCCAAACACAACATCCAGACGGCCTTCGACAACTGCGGCTCCAACGGCTTCGCCCACTTCGCCTGGGCGCCCGACGGCGTGCAGCTCTACTTCCAGCTCCCCGCCGCCGCCCACATCATGAACGCCCAAGAGAAGACGATCGGCACGATGCCGCTCACCTCTCCTGTCGGCAGCGTGGCCTGGCTCTCTCGGGAGCTGCTCGTCTTGCCCTTGGCCCCCGAGAAGGACGCCAAAGACCACCGCCTCGTGCTCTTCGATCGTGTTCAGGCGACGATGAACACCATCAAGATCCCGATGACCGAGCCCGACGACCTCATGCCCTCGGGCAAGCTCGATCAGGTGTACTTCACGGCGCTGGACGAGAACGGCGCGCGCCGGGTCTACCTCGCGAACTTCACGACGAGCGAGGTCACCCGCGCGTTCTTGTGGCTGACCGAGCCCGTCGGCAGCTTCACCTACGACGCCGCCCAAGACCTCGTCACCTGGGGCGTGCCCGTCGTCTTGAAGGACAAAGACGGCAAACAAGCCGACCCCAAGACCTTCTCGGTGAAGATCGCCAAAGGCGCCACCGGCGAGCTCGTCCACACCTTCGAGGACGCCCACCGCGCCGTCGTTCACCCCAAGGGCCGGTACATCGCCCTAGAGAGCCTCGGCGAGCCGATCTCCCCCTTCGACCAGCGCGCCTGGGACGAGCTGAGCCCCGAGGCCCGGGAGCGGGAGCAGCGCCGCACTGAAGAGTGGCTCGCCAAGCAGCCCGACTGGGTGATCAAGTACGTCCGCCCGCCGGTCATCGACATCTACGACACCGAGACGAAGGAGCGCTACCGCTTCGTCGGGTTCTTCGGCGACAAGTTCCAGTGGTACACGGCGGTCGATTTTTACGCGAGCTTCGTCCTGTGGGGCATGGAGGGCAAACAGCTCAACAAGAACGTCGCCTTGACCGACCTCTTTGAGCGCCTCAGGATGGCCGCCAAAGGCGAGATTGGCTACGGCGTGACCCGCTGGCTGCCCTTTGACCAGCGCGGCGACACCAAGGCCGGAGAGGCGCCGGCGGCGCAAGAGCTGCCCGTGACCCCGCCCGCGCCCGCCGCAGAGGCCCCAGCCGTCGAGGCGGCGAAGTAGATTGGTTCACTGACCAACTACTTCGGGGCGGGCGCCGCCGTCTCGCGCTCGACGAGCTGCAGGTTCCGCACGATGGCGGCCTTGTAGGTCGTCTCGGGGTAGTCGCGCAGGAGCCCCTCCAGGACGCCCTTCACCTCTTGGGTGGCGGCGTCACGCTCGGCCTGGGGCCAGGCGCGAGAGGTCTGAAACAACAGCCCGGCGCGCTCACGCTCGTGGTGAACCCAGCCGTCGACGGCCTCTTGCCACAGGGGCGCGATCTCGGAGAAGCGCTCGTCGTCTCGCAGGGGGCGCAAGGCGTCAAGGGCGGCCTTGTAGTCGTTCTTGGCCAAGGCGTCCCGGGCGGCGGCGCCCGCGGCCTCGATGGTGAGCGGCGGGGCGGTGGGCTCCGGGGGCTTGTTGTTGCGCTCCCCGCCGCGCTCGGCCTTGGGATCTTTGGTTGGCGGCGGGTTGACCG
>JBEAVX010000410.1:0-27712 GCA_041160755.1 Pseudomonadota bacterium | reverse complement strand
TCGACGGCGCGATCTTGGTGTTGTGCTCGGTGGCGGGCGTTCAGTCCCAGTCGCTGACCGTCGACCGCCAGATGAAGCGCTACGGGGTCCCCCGCATCGCCTTCGTCAACAAGTGCGATCGCCAGGGCGCCAACCCCATCCGCGTCGCCGGTCAGATCGACGAGAAGCTCGGCCACAAGTCCGTGCTGCTTCAGCTCCCGATCGGCCTTGAGGACAAGTTCTCCGGCATCATCGACCTCATCACCATGAAGGCCTACTACTTCGACGGTGAGAAGGGCGAGCAGATCCGCGAGGAGGAGATCCCCGCGGAGTTCGTCGCCCAGGCGAACGAATACCGCGAGAAGATGCTCGACTCGGTGTCGATGTTCTCCGACGAGCTGACCGAGGCCATCTTGATGGAGGAGGTGACGGAAGACATCCTCCGCGCCGCCATCCGCAAGGCCACCATCGGCCTCAAGATCGTCCCCGTGATGCTCGGCTCGGCCTACAAGAACAAGGGCGTGCAGAAGCTCCTCGACGGCGTCTTGGAGTTCTTGCCCTCGCCGCCGGACGTCGAGAACCACGCGATCAACCTCGACGACAACTCGGACATGCTCATCCCGTCCGACCCGTCGAAGTACCTCGCGGTGCTGGCGTTCAAGCTCGAAGATGGTCGTTACGGCCAGATCACCTACGTCCGCATCTACCAGGGCACCCTGCGCAAGGGCGACACCATCATCAACGCCCGCTCGGGCCAGAAGGTGAAGGTCGGCCGCCTCGTCCGGATGCACTCCAACGAGATGGAGGACATCGACGACGCCTGCGCCGGCGACATCGTGGCGATGTTCGGCGTGGACTGCTTCTCCGGTGACACCTTCACCGACGGCTCGGTCAACATGGCGATGACGTCGATCCACGTCCCCGCCGCCGTCATCTCGCTCACGGTGAACCCGAAGGACAGCAAGTCCCAGAACAACATGGCGAAGGCGCTCAAGCGCTTCACCAAAGAGGACCCGACGTTCCGCCTCTCCTCGGACCCCGAGACCGGCGAGACGATCATCTGGGGCATGGGCGAGCTGCACCTCGACATCTACATCGAGCGCATGAAGCGTGAGTACTCCGTAGACGTGGAGGTCTCTCCTCCCCGCGTGGCGTACCGCGAGGCCATCAGCCAGCGCGTGGACTACAACTACGTCCACAAGAAGCAGACCGGCGGTTCGGGCCAGTACGGCAAGGTCGCGGGCTACTTTGAGCCCAACGAGACGAACACCTACGAGTTCGTGGATGAGGTCGTCGGCGGCGCGATCCCCCGCGAGTTCATCAGCGCCATCGACAAGGGCTTCCGGTCCATGTTCGAGAAGGGCCGGCTCATCGGCGCCCAGGTCATGGGCTTCCGGATCGTGCTGAACGACGGCGGTTACCACGCGGTTGACTCCAGCGATCAAGCCTTCCAAGAGGCCGCCCGCGGCGCCTTCCGCGACGTCTACTTCAAGGCCAAGCCGATCGTGCTTGAGCCGATCATGAAGGTCGCGCTGGAGGGTCCCGCGGAGTTCTACAAGAACTTGGTGGGCACGCTCATGCAGCGCCGCGGCACGATCATGGGCTCCACCGAGGTGGATGGTTACTCCGCGATCGAGGCTGAGGTTCCCCTCGCCGAGATGTTCGGGTACGCTACGGCCATCCGCTCTGCCACCCAAGGCAAGGCCGAGTTCACGATGGAGTTCGCCCGGTACGCTCCTGCCCCGCAGAGCATCACCGAAGACCTCATCAAGAAGTTCGAAGCCAGCAAGAAGGCGAGCTGAGGAGTCCAGCCATGTCGTACGCAGAGCTCTTCGAGCGCAGCCCCATGCGCATCTTCGAGCGGTCCACCAACGGTGGGCTCGCCAACGGTCAGCTCGGCGCGATCATCGGACGCGCCGGGGTGGGCAAGAGCGCCCTCCTCGTGCACGTCGCCCTCGATCGCCTCTTCCGCGACCAGAAGGTGCTTCACATCTCCCTGCGTGAGGGCGCGGAGCACGTCCGCACCTTCTACAGCGAGATCTTCGAGGGCATCGCCCGCGTGTCCCGGCTCAAGGGCCCCGACCGCGACCGCGCCCTCGTCAAGATCGAGAAGGGTCGTCTCGTCCAGTGTTACCTCGACCGTGGCTTCGGCGCGGCGGATCTGGACAAGGCCATCAGCTTCACCGCCGACGTCATGCACTTCGTGCCTGACCTCGTCGTGGTGGACGGCTTCGACACCTCCGACGAGACCGAGGTCAAGGCCCTCGCGGCGCTGGCCAAGGCCCGGAACGTCTCGATCTGGACGTCGGCCCGTGTCGATGGCAGCGGCGCGATCGGCAACGAGGGCGCTTGGGACACCCTCATCCGCCTCGACCCCGTCGACACCGTGATCGAGCTCAAGGTGGAGCGCGCTGGCGGTGCGGCGGTGGCGGAGGCCATGGGCCTTCAGCTCGACCCCAGCACCATGCTCCTCTCCGGCGAAGACACCTGGGACGCGGCCTCGGCCCCGCCCTCGCCCAAGCCCACGGACTGCACGGTGTACTCCGGCGGCGCCCCCGGCGCTGAGGCCGTCTTCGGCGAGGCCGCTGAGCGTTTCGGCGTCACCGAGATGAACTTCACCTTCGACGGGCACAAGCAGGTCCGCGAGCGTGGTCGTCACATGCTGGCCGAGCGTGAGCTCGCCGCCGGTGACGTCTCCTTGGTCTACGTCTCCAAGCGCCTGAACCGCACCTACTCCGAGGGCACGATGATCCGTCGTGTGCTCCAGAGCTTGTGGCACCAGGTCAGCCGGGCCCAGCAGGTCTTCGTCGTGGGCACGATCCTCGACGACGGCACGGTGACCGGCGGCACGGGCTGGTCCGTCGAGCTCGCGCGCATGTGGCACAAGGATCTCTGGGTCTACGATCAAGAGAAGGAGTCCTGGTTCCACTGGACGGGTGAGCGCTGGGTGGCCGGTGTGGCCATCATCGAGAGCCCCCACTTCTGCGGCACGGGCACCCGGTACCTCACCGAGGCCGGCGCCCGCGCGGTGAACGCGCTGTTCGAGCGCAGCTTCGCCCAGCACATCGCGGGCTGACCGCGCCCCTTCGGGTGACGATGACCGGGCTCGGACGCGAAGGCGTCCGGGCCCGAGTCGCTTCAGCGGGCGACGATACACTCCCGCCCGCTCAAGGTTAGCGTCAGATCGCGCCGCAACGCGCTGTGTTGGTGGCCTCGCTCGGACGAAGACCTGGGCGCCGGAGTGGTTTAGTCCGCGCTGAGCGTGCAGCCGGGCTCGGTCCACCACGCCTTGCCCCGGGCGCCGTCGGGGGCGGTCGGCGAATAGTTGGGGGTGTAGGCCACCTCCCAGCCGAACGCGCCTTGGCGTAGGCCCATCGCGCCGCCGTAGAGCTCGTCGGACGTGTCCCAGAGCAGCTCGGTGATCTTGGCGTCTACGACAGGGTGGGCGACGGGCTTCGCGGGGTTGAGCTTCTCGGCGGCGGTGGGGCGCATGAGCCCGGCGGCGCCGAGGCGCTTGAGCTGGTAGGCCGCTTCAGCGTCGATGGTGGCGAGGCCCGCGAGGGGGCCGAGGCCGAACAGGCGGCCCAGCAGCCAGTCGGTGTCGTGGGCCACGGCGATGGTCGAGAGGCGCTCGCCGGGGCCGCCGAAGGGCAGCAGCTCCGGGCCGTTCCCGGCGGTGCCGCCGAAGGGCTCCAGCTCCATGAGCCAGGCCGGGGTCAACAGGCCCCCCGATCGGGCGGACCCTGCCCAGGCCCAGATCAGGTGCTGCTCGCTGCCGTAGTAGCCGCGGGCCTGGGAGAGCGCGACGAGATCCGCCGTGCCCCGCACCCCACCTTGGCCGTCTACCCGGGGGATGTCGGCGTAGGCCAAGGCGTCATCGGCGTCTTTGCGGGCCCGGGCGGCGTCGAGGTCCAGGGGGCTCGACGCGGCCAGGGGGCTCACCTGCACCCGGACGTGCCGAGAGCAGATGACGGTGGCCTCGGCGCTCACCGCCGACTTGAGCCCAGCCTCGGCGGCGCCGGGCAGCTCCGCCGCCGACGCCACCGAGAGGAGGAGGCCAAGACCCAGCATCAACCGAGGTTCTTGACGTGCAGCTCGGCGAGCTGCGCCGGGTCCACGGGGCTGGGGCTCCCGGCCATCATGTCCTGCGCCTTCGTCGTCTTGGGGAAGGCGATGACGTCGCGGATGTTCTCGGTGCCCGCCAACAACATCACGCTGCGGTCGAAGCCGAAGGCGATGCCGCCGTGGGGCGGGGCGCCGCAGCGCAGCGCCGAGAGCAAGAAGCCGAAGCGCTCCTCGGCCTCTTCAGCCTCGATGCCCAAGGCGCTGAACACCTTGGACTGCACCGCCGAGTCGTGGATACGGATCGAGCCGCCCGCGATCTCGTAGCCGTTGCACACGAGGTCATAGGCGCTCGCCCGGATCTCCCCGGCGCGATCCGTGCCCAGAAGCGCGATGTCCTCGGCCTTGGGGCTGGTGAAGGGGTGGTGCATCGCCACCCAACGCTGGCTGTCTTTGTCCCAGTCGAACGCCGGGAAGTCCTTGACCCAGCAGAAGCTGAACTCGTGCTGGTGCAGGCTGAGGTCGCGGCCGAGCTGGGCGCGCAGGCGGCCTAAGCCGGGGTTCACGGCGCTCGGGGCGCCGACGCCGACGAGGAGCAGGTCACCGGCCTCGCCGCCCAAGGCGGAGACGACGGCGGCGGCCTCTTCAGCGGAGAGCAGCTTGGCGAGAGAGCCCGTGAGGCCCTCGGCGCCGACCTTGCCCCACAGGAGCCCGCCCATGCCGTAGCGCTTCACGAAGTCGGTGTAGCCGTTCAGCACCTTGTTCGAGGCGGCTTCAGCGTGGCCCTTCACGTTCATGCCCCGGCAGACGCCGCCGTTCGCCAGCCCGCCGGAGATCACCGTCGAGGCGCTGCCCACGACGAGCTCGGTGAGCGTCTTGAGGTGCATCCCGAAGCGGGTGTCGGGGGAGTCGATGCCGTAGCGGTCGATGGCCTCGGCGTAGGTGATCCGGGGGATCTCGTCGATGGTGAGGCCACGGATCTCGGTGAACATCGCCCGCAGCACGCCCTCGGCGACCTCCATCACCGTGTCTTCAGTGGGGAAGGAGATCTCGATGTCGATCTGGGTGAACTCGGGCTGGCGGTCGGCGCGCAGGTCCTCGTCGCGGAAACACTTCACGATCTGGAAGTAGCGGTCCATGCCCGCCACCATGAGGATCTGCTTGAAGATCTGCGGCGACTGCGGCAGGGCGTACCACTGGCCGGGGTGAACCCGGGACGGCACGAGGTAGTCGCGGGCGCCTTCAGGGGTGGACTTGTTGAGGATCGGCGTCTCGACCTCGATGAAGTCCTCGCCGTCCAGGTAGCGGCGCACGGCCTGGCTGGCCTTGTGGCGGATGATGAGGTGCCGCTGGAGCGTGGGGCGGCGCAGGTCCAAGAAGCGCCACTTGAGCCGCGTCTCCTCTTGGGCCTGCATGGCCGTCTCGGCGGTGAAGGGCAAGGGCTCGGTCTTGTTGAGCACCTTGATGCCCGAGGCCAAGACCTCGACCGCACCGGTGGGGAGGTTCGGGTTGGGGTTGGCCCGGGCGACGACCTCGCCGGTGACCTCGACCACATACTCCGAGCGCACGAGCCCGAGCTCATCCTTCACCGACGGCGCGCAGCGCTCATCGACGGTGACCTGGGCGAGCCCATACCGATCCCGAAGCACCACGAAGGCCACGCCGCCAAAGTCTCGGACCGACTGCGCCCAGCCTTGCAGGACGACGGTTTGGCCGATGTGCTCCGCGCGGAGCTCTCCGCAGCGGTGGGTGCGACGAACGTTCTTCAGCATGGGATCTCCTGAGCCTCCGAGGGGAGGACAGGCGCTCATCTAATCCGGCACGGGCGGGGTTGCACGGGGAGGTGCGCGTGGAGGAGAGACGGCTGAAGGACGAGAGGGTTATCGGTTGACAACCTTATCGTACGATAAACCTCTCAACCATCCCGCTCCTCACCCCTCTGGCTGCACCAGGAGCGCGATCCACAGGCTCGGCGTCGCCTGGCCCAAGAGCACGGCGGCGGGGTCGAAGCGTAAGGCGTGCAGCTCGCCGAGCTGGGCGCTCAGGGCGGTGAGCAGGGCGCGGCGACCGGCGGCCAAGGAGAGGTTCACCGGGCCCTGGGAGGACTTGGTGAGGCGGCGGAGCAGCTCCGAGGCCTCCTCGCGCGGCGGGGGCTCTTGGGGCGGGATGAGGCCGAAGGCCACGCAGAGATCGGCGATGGTCGGCGCGGGCTGGTTGGGCTCGGGCGCGTCGTCGTGCTCGTCGTCTTCGTCGTCCTCGTGTTGAGGGTCCTCTTGGGCCTCGGCCTGGTCGCTGGGCACGATGAGGGGCTCGGAGATCTCGACGATCTCGCCGTCGTCGCTGAACATCACCCGGCGCTCTAAGGTCTCGTCGGTGGGGGGGCCGAAGACGTGCACCCGCACCTCGAAGCCCTCCAGAGTGGCCCGGGTGGTCTCGATGAGGTCGCTCAGGTGCTCACGCAGCTCGTCATCGTCGAGCTGGGCGAGGGGCTCGTCGTCGCCGAAGACGGCCTGGTCTTCAGGATCTTCTTCGTCGGAGAGGGCGTGGGGCTCTTCAGCCCGGCCCTCGGCGCGGTCGATGAGCGTCACCACCGTCTCGTCGCCGTAGATGAGGCCCAAGATCGCCGGGAGGTAACGGTCCATGGCGACCTTGTTGGCCATCAAGATGTTCGTGATGGCCATCTCGGCGGCGGGGGCGCCGGAGGGCTGGTGCATCGGCACGCCCTCGACGTCTACGGAGGTCTTGAAGCGGATCTCGCCGTCGGAGAGATCCATCTCAAAGTTGCCCAGGGGCAAGCCCCAGTTCGCCCGGGTGAGCAGCTCCAGCATCTCGGAGAACTTGGACTCGGGGCAGCGCACGGGGAGGATCGTGTAGATGAGCACAAGAAACTGGGTCTCGCGCACACGGGCGAAGAGGGGCACCGTCGCGCGGCGCAGGGTCAGCGCGCCGCGGATGATGCCCTCGTCTTCGTCTGCCCGAAGGGGCTCCTCTTCGCGCTCCAGCACTCGCAGGAGGAGCTGGAAGAGGGTCGGGTCGGTCTCGCTCATGGGGTCTCCGTCGGGTGTCGGAGGCTCCTTATCTGCTCCTCGCTCAGAGGTCGCGCTCCAGGAGATACTTCACGGCCTTCAGCGCCCCGCCGGTGGTGTTCAGGTTCGAGGCGTTGCGCCAGGTGCCATACACCACGCGCCCGTCGCCGTCCTGGAACGACACGAGCAAGGGGGAGTTGGACAAGGTCTGGGACTGGGCGCCCGAGCGCCACTGGATGTCGCCGGAGGCCCACACCCGCGTGCCTTCGCCTTTGGCGGTGATCGGCGGCCACACGTCGAGGTCGTAGTTGACCTTAAACGTCTCTTGGCCCATGGACTCCTTGAGCTCGGCCTCGGCGACGGTGGCGGTCACCGTGCCGGTCTCGCCCATCTGGGCGTCGTTGGGGATGTTGTCGTCGCCGACGAACTCGATCTTGCCCGGCCAGCCCTGCTCGATGACGTCATAGGCCCAGTCCGTCGCGTAGAGCACGCCGCCGGCCTGCACGTAGGCCTGCACCGACGCGAGCACCTGGGGCACGACGCCGGAGGTGTCGGAGCCGTCGGTGTCGTAGAAGAGGTCCTCTTCTAAGTGCCCGCCGTTAAAGAAGATCACGTCGTAGATCGCCAGGCCCTCGCTGTTGAGCAAGAACTGCTGGAGCTCCTCGCCGGTCTGGCCGTTGATGATGTCGTAGGTGCCGTAGCCCAAGGCGTCGAGCACGGCCTCGAAGTCGTCATAGGAGCCCGAGACGACGGCCACGTTGAGCGCGCCGCCGCCGCAGTCGGGATCGGGCAAGACGACGGTCTGGGTGCCGACGCTGACCTCGATGATCTCCAACAGCTCGTTGCCCTCCTCGACATAGACCCGGTAGTCGGTGTTGTCGTAGACGTTCTCCAGCTTGAACTTGCCTTCAGCGTCGGTCACCGTGGTCACCGTGTCGGCCAGCCAGCCGTCTTCAGTGATCATGTGGGTGTAGACGCGGGCGCCCTCAAGCCAGGTGTTGCGGTCGTAGTCGCACACCCGGCCCTCGATGTTGAGGCCGTCGCCGCCGGGCACGTCAGAGAGGGCGCGGATCGTGTTGTCGGACTTGCAGCCGACCATGAGCAGGGCGGCGCTGAGCGTGAGAAGGGCGCGCATCAGAAGGACCTCCCGGGGACGCGGACGTAGATGTCGTAGGTGTCGAGGAGCACGGTGCCGTCGCCGAGCACGTTGAGGGTGAGCTTGAAGAGCTGATCCTCGGTGGTGGCGGGCATGGTGCCGCGGAAGCTCAAGGAGAAGGTGACCTCTTGGCCCGAGGCGCTCGACGAGAGCGCGTAGCTCGACGGCGAGACGTCGGTGACGAAGCCCCACTCGTCGCCCTCGATCTCCAGCGAGACCGAGCTGAACTGCACGGAGCTGACGAGGTCACCGATGGCGTCGACGATCGTCTTGCGCAGGGCCGAGGCGCTGCCCGTGGACCAGTTGAAGACGAGGCGGTCGTCGGCCATGCCGTCGCCGTCGGTGTCGGCGTAGGAGCCGGTCTTCGTGGCGAGGTCGTTCATCTGGGACTGGGCGGCGGTGCCGTTCACCGTGATGCCGATGAGGTACGCGCCGGTGTCCAGCGCCGCGGCGACCACCTCCGAGGAGCCCGCGGGGTTTGAGCAGGCCGGCGGCACCCCGTAGCCGGTGTCGGGGTCGCGCAGGGCCGCGTCGGTGGCGTACACGAGGATCGGCAAGGCGTAGTCGCGGAAGCCGAAGCCGCCGATGCTGCCGCCGCCCGCGCTCGACGCGCTGAACGACGAGCCGCCGCCGCCGCTGAAGGCGTCCGAGGCGGACGCGATGAACGGCCTCACGTCGGTGTTGGAGTCGTAGGCGTTGTCGCAGTCTTGATCAAAGCCCATGCCGGAGAGCCCTTGGTAGAGCGCCTCCATGCCTGACTCGGGGGTGTCCCCACCGTAGTGCAGCGGCAGGGACTTGAGCCGCGAGCTCACCGTCGCGACGTCGGAGGTGACCTGCTGGATGAGGATGAACGGCTTGTCGCCCGTGGAGCCGTAGCTGGAGTAGACGTAGTCGTCGTAGGTGGCCGCGCCGTACTGCGCGTCGGGCAAGGTGGCGCTGAGCTGGGAGACGATGGTGGAGAACTCGCTGCCCATCGTGTTCACGAGGCCAGACATCGAGCCCGTCGTGTCCAACAAGAACGCCACGTCGCCGAGCTGCACCGAGAGGGTGAACGTGAAGTCGTTCTCGACCCGGGTGCGCTCCTCGACGGTGACGTAGACCCCGGTGATGATCGAGCCTGGGTCTTTGGGGTTGGTGCCCGCGGCGATCTCGGCGCCGTCGGAGAAGCCGTCGGAGTCGGTGTCGTTGGAGTAGGCGCTCGTGCCGTAGACGTCGCGCTCCTCTTGGTCGGTGAGGCCGTCGCCGTCGCTGTCGGTGTCGGCGAGGTCGTACACGCCGTCGCCGTCGCTGTCGCGCGGGGGCTCGGAGCCGCCGGACTCTTCAGCGTCGGTCACGCCGTCGCCGTCGCTGTCGAGGTCGAGGTAGTCGTAGACGCCGTCGCCGTCGGTGTCCCGGGGCTCGTCCTCCCAGGCGGAGGTGCCGGCCTCGTAGATGTCGGCCACGCCGTCGCCGTCGGCGTCTTTGTCGCGGTAGTCGGGGCGGGTGTCGCCGTCGGAGTCGATGAGCGCGCAGTCCGCGCCGATCTCCCAGGCGTCAAGGATCCCGTCCCCGTCATCGTCGAGGTCGTGGAAGTCTTCGATGCCGTCGCCGTCGAAGTCCTCAAGGCCCTCGTTGGCGTCTAGGATGCAGTTCCCGTCGGAGTCGTCGTCGCGGAAGTCCTCGACGCCGTCGCCGTCGGTGTCCCAGGGCAAGGTGAGCGCGTCGTCGTCGCCGGCCTCTCGATCATCGGGGACGCCGTCGCCGTCGGTGTCGGTGTCGAGGTGGTCCGCGAGGCCGTCGCCGTCGGTGTCGACGGTGATCTCGACCTCGGTGCCATCCTCGGCGCGCTCCAGGTCAAAGCCTTCGTGCAGGTCGAGGATGTTGTCACCGTCGCTGTCCGCCCAGGAGATGTTGTCGGGCTGGGTGTCGGCGGTGCCGTCGCCGTCACCGCCTTTGGTGCAGGCGATCAGCAGCGACAGCGCGGTGGCTGCAGAGAGGAGGCGCATGGGGGCTGGCTCCGTGGGGGGGAAGGGTCAGTATACACAACCTGCGCTTCGGCGCAGAGTGGATTCTGATCTTCTTGGAGCCAGCTCGGCGGGCGGCTTGGCGCCTCAGCGTGTGCAGCTTGGGTTGGTCGCGCCGGGCGTGCCGAGGTCGGTCTCGTCGCCCCAGGCGGTGTCCGAGATACACCAGGATGAACCGACGTCATTCAGGGAGGCGCTCAAGGCGCTCGACGACAGGTTCAGGCTCGCGCCCTCCGGGTTGGGGAAGGTGGCCCCGCCGTCCCACGCGACCTCGTCAATGACCAGATCGCCGACCTTCACGGAGAAGGTGTCGCCGCCGGAGTTCTTGAGGCTCAGGCCCGCCCAGACCGCGTCCACATCGACGCCGCCGTTGTCGGCGGAGACACGCTCGCCGCCGAGCACGATCAGCGCGCCGGGGGCGACGGTGATCGCCGCGCCGGACTGCACGCGGTAGTCGTCGTCTCCGGCGGAGCTCAGGGTGACGCCGTTGAGCGTCAGCGAGCGGGTGGTCGTGTTGAGCAGCTCGACCCACTCGCCTTCAGGATCCGCGACGCGGCTGGGGTTGATCATGATCTCGGTGATCACGAGGTCCCCGGCGACCCAGCTCGTCTCGTCGGTGAGGCCGTCGCAGTCCTCGTCTACGCCCGTGGCGTCGAGCTCTTCAGCGTCGGGGTTGATGCCCGAGTCGTCGTCGTCGCAGTCTTGGGGATCCGTCGCGCAGGCGGTGAAGCCGTCGCCGTCGCCGTCGAAGCCCTCGTCGATCTCGCCGTCGCCGTCGTTGTCGATGCCGTCGCACAGCTCGGTGGACACGCAGTCGGCGAGGCCGTCGCCGTCGCTGTCGGAGAAGTCTTCGTCCGCCGCGCCGTCGCCGTCGTTGTCTACGCCGTCGCAGTCCTCGACGTCGAGGCAGTCGGGCGTGGTGTCGGCGTCGGCGTCAGAGAAGCCCTCGTCGGCGCGGCCGTCGCAGTTGTTGTCGAGGCCGTCGCAGTCTTCAGAGCGGCCGGGGAAGACCGTCGGGTCGTTGTCGTCGCAGTCGCCGTCCTCGACGGTGGCGCCGTCGCCGTCGGTGTCCGCGTTCACGGGATCGCCCGGATCAGGGACCTCGGTGTTCGTGTCGTCGGCGGGGGGCGTCGTGCCGTCTTTGTCTCCGCAGCCAGCGGCGAGGGGGAGGAGCAGGGCGAAGAGGAGGCGCGAGCGGGACATGGAGACTCCTTTGGCGTCGGGGGCCCACCATAGCCGACCGGGAGCGGGGTGGGTGGTGGACCCGACGCGCTTTTGTCAGCGTGACCAGAAGCCCTCAAGCCGCGTCGTGAGCGGGCCCGGGTGAGAGGCGTAGGGCCGATGGCCGCCGGGGACGTGGGTGACCTCGACCTCGGGGCGATGGCGCAGCACCTCCTCGACGCTCCACGGGGTCTCCGGGTCGGTCGCGCCGAGGATCCACAGCGTCGGCACCGCTGGGGGCGGGTCCACCTCCCAACGGATCACCCCCCGAAGGCGCCCCAAGAGCGTGTCTTTGGTGAGCCCGGGGCCCGCGAGGAGCTCGGTGATGAGCGCGTCGGGCAGCCCGTCCCGGGCGAGGACCGCGCGGAGGTGGCGTCGGTAGAGCCGCTCCACGATCGGGGCCGGCGCGGCGGCGAGGAGCGTCGTCTTGAGCCGGGCGGCGGGGGCGATGAGCGCCGGGCTGGGCAGGGTGCCGACCACGGCCAAGGTGCCGAGCAGCCCCGGCGGGAGGCAGGCGGCGACGAGGCCGCCGAAGGAGCCGGTCACGGCGTCGAAGGGGCCGCGCTGGTCGGCGTCATTCAGGCGGGTGACCAGGGCGGCGGCGGCGGCGCGGGGGCCGCCCGGCGGCAGGTCACAGGTGAGCACGGGGCGCCGCGCCGCCAGGGTCTCGGCCAAGGGCGACAGCTCTCGGGCGTCGCCGTAGAGCCCCGGCAACAAGAGCGCCCGGCGGCGCCCACGCTCAGGTCCTGTGGCCCACAGGCCCTCACCCACACGGCGCATCGTTTGGCTCCTCCTCGACGGTGACAGCTTACGCGCCAGCGGCCTGGGGATCGTCCGGCGGGCCTCGCTTCGCGCTATGCTGGGGCACGCCAGGAGGATTCAATGCGTGCATCTCTCGCGCTCGTCGCCAGCGCCACCCTGATCGTGGGCTGCAAAAAAGAGGAGGGCTTTGAGCCCGCCGTCACCGCGATGGACGCCCCCAGCGCCTCCGCCGTGATCGTCGATCCGTCCGTGGGCTCGGGCAGCGTGCTCATCCCGGTGCGGGTCACGAACACCTACGGCGTCGCCGTGGCCAACCTCACCGGCGAGGTCACCTTGTCCTTCGCGGGCGAGGCCTTAGACGACAGCACGGCGACCTTGGCGCTAGATCCTTGGGGTTACGGCGAGGTCGAGCTCTCCAGCACCACGCCGCAAGAGGTGATCGTCACGGTCACCAACGCCTCGACGGGGGGCAGCGGCGGCACGGGCTCGGCCTACATCACCGGCGGCGCGGATCTCTCCACGGGCTTCTTCCCCGGCTGGCTCGCGGAGTCGGCGGCGGACGAGGTGATCGCGCTCAACGGCGGCCTGCTCATGCGGGCGGGCGGCACCTTGACCTGGCAGGCCTTTGAGGCGGGCAGCCCGACGCGGCAGGTCGCGGCCTTCCCCGATCTCGCCGGGCTCACCGTCGGCGACATCGACGAGGACGGCGCTGAAGACGTCGTCGTCTGGCGTGACCGCGAGGTCCACCTCTTGCGTGGGCGGCCTGGCGGCGGGCTCGGCTACAAGGTCGGCTACGAGGCCGAGGCGACGGTGCGCGGCGTGGCGATCGGCCGCCTCGACAGCGTCTTGTCCGCCGACGTGGCGATCCTCTACTCCGACGACAGCGTCGGCGGCGTGCAGCTCCTTAGCGGCGACGGCGTCTGGGGCTTTGAGCCCACGGAGCCCCGGGAGCTGTTCTTCGACTTCTGGGGCGCGAGCGCCGGAGACTGGGACAACGACGGCCAAGACGAGCTGGCGATGCTCGCGTCGGACGAGGACGGCATGGGCGTCGTCTACCGCTATGAGCTCGGCGAGTCGGGCTGGGCCACGGCGGGCATCACCTTGGCCGATGACCTCGACCGGCCGATGCGCCCGGGCAGCCGGGTGTTGCCGGGGGTAGACATCACCGGGGACGGCCTCCAGGAGCTCCTCGTCGTCGGCGTGCCTCCCGACACCACCGGGCAGCAGCCCTTGGCGATGTACACCTTTGAGAGCGGCACGAAGGTCTATGAGCTCTCGTGGGGCAGCTTCGCGGTCACCCCGTCCGACGTGAGCGGCGACGGCACCGCCGATCTGGTCGTCACCGAGCGGAACCCCGACGTGCTGCGCATCATCAGCGTCGACACCGACGATGGCCAGCTCATCAACCGCACCGCGGGCGACATCCCGCCCACCCAGAACGTCGCCGTGGCCGACACCGACGGCGAAGATCTCCCCGAGATCCTCCTGCACGACGGCGAGGTCATCTTCGGCTTGCCCGGCGAGCGTGACGAGGAGGTCGAGGCCCGCTGGAAGACCCGCAGCGAGGGCAGCGTGCTGTTCGGCGGCCTCGCCGCGGCGGGCCCGGTGCTCACCGTCGAGATCGACGGCAGCGCGGGCACGGAGCTGCTCTTGGCCCGCACGATCAGCGGCGTCGTGGCGCTCCAGGTGCTCGACGTCGTGAGCGACGGCGAGGGCGGCTTCAAGTTCACCGGCAGCACGGCCGGGCGCCTCGACGTCGACGGCGGCGCGAGCGGCGCGGCGACGGCGCTCGACCTCGCGTACTGCGACGGCGTGCTCTACGCGCTCATCTCCGACGGCGGCACGACGCTCTACGCGGCGACCCCGGACGGCGTCGATGGCCTCGATCTCGTCGCCCAGCTCGACGTGAGCGCCTCGGCCATCGCCTGTGGAGACGGCGCCACCTTCGGCGCGGTCGTCGTGCTCGGCGGCGGCGAGGTCGCCTCGTATGACGCCTCGCTCACGCTCCTCGGCCAGACCTCGGTCTCGACGAGCGCTGAAGACGTCGCCGTGGCCACGCTCAGCGGCGCCGGGGCGGAGATCGTCGTCTGCGAGACGCCGGGCTGCTCCCTTCTGGCCGCTGACCTCGACCTCGACGGCTTCGACGAGGTGATCGAGGGCGGCGACACGCCGACGATCACCGGCTGGGCGAGCTCCTGGAGCCTGCCGCTCGGCGGCGTGCCCACCTTGGGCGACTTCGACGGCGACGGCCTCGACGACGTGCTGTTCACCGACGTCAGCACCGGGCGCATCGCGATCCACCTGAGCCTCGTCGGCGCCGTGGCCCCGGCCCGGGTGCAGCACACCCGGCGGTCCATCGCGGGCCCGGCGCTCCTCGCCGATGGCGACGGCGACGAGATCCGCGAGGTGTTCATGCTTGAGGTCTCCGGCGGCCTGTACATGAGCCGCCCGTCCTCAACCGTCACGGAGTGAGCCCCGTCGAATGATCCGTGGGCTCCCCTTCGCCGCGCTGGTGCTCTTGGTCTTGGTCCCCGCCAAGGCCGAGCAGCCGCGCCCGGCCTGGGAGTCGCCTCGGGTGCCCGCGGGCGCCGCGCCGCCTGCGGGGCTCACGTCGATGACGGCGGAGTCCTGCGGCGCCTGCCACACCGAGATCGCCGCCGAGTGGCGGGCGTCGATCCACGCCCACGCCTGGACCGACGCCCAGCTTCAAGGCGAGCTCAAGAAGGATCCCGCCGTCGCCTGGCTCTGCCTGAACTGCCACACCCCCGCTGGGGATCAGCAGGCCGAGCGCGCCGAGGCCACCGGGGACCCCAAGAACCCAACACGCGCCGCGAACCCCAGCTTCAACGCCGCGTGGCGCGAGGAGGGCGTGAGCTGCGCGAGCTGCCACGTTCAAGACGGCAAGATCCTCGGCGTCTACGGCGACGGCCGCGCCCCACACCCCGTCGAGGTGAGCGAGCGCCTGCGCAGCGCGGACGTGTGCCTGGGCTGCCACCAGGCCGTGGCGATGGTGAGCCCCACCTTGGCCTGCGCGTTCAACACCGGCGAAGAGTGGCGGGCCTGGGGCGGCGAGGCCACCTGCCAAGGCTGCCACATGCCCGAGGTCACCCGGCCCGTCGCCGTGGGGGGCCCCGTTCGAGAGGGCCGACGCCACCTGTTCTTGGGCAGCCTCATCCCCAAAGACGCCCTGAGCGCTGAGGAGGAGGCCTACTACGCGCTCTTCGCCGCCGGGCTCGACGCGGACCTGATCCTGCCAGCGGAGGCCCCTGCGGGCACGCTCGTCGAGGGCCAGCTCATCCTGCACAACGCCCGCGCCGGGCACCACCTGCCGAGCGGCGATCCCGAGCGCCACCTGCTCGCGACGGTGACGATCGTCGATGGCGCCGGGCGGGTGGTCTACGTCGCCCGCTACCGCGTCGGCCAGCGCTGGCGCTGGTGGCCCGAGGCCGAGCGCCTCGACGACAACCGCCTCGTGGCGAACGAGCGGCGTGTGGTGCCCTTCAGCTTCCCGATGCCCGAGGGCGGCGCCACGGCCACCCTCGTCGTCGAGCACCGCCGGATCTCTGAAGAGGCCGCCGCTTATCACGCCTTGGACGGCTATCCGACGGGTCGGGTGGTCACCGAGGCCCAGCGCACGTTATCCGAGACCGGGCAGAGCCCCACGAACCCCCCGACCGGAGCACAAGATGGGTGAGCGCGTCTTCGTCACTGGCGCCACGGGCCGCATCGGCCTGCCGCTGGTGCGCGCGTTGCGAGCCGCAGGCCACGAGGTCGCCGGGCTCACCCGCACCGACGCGGGCTCCGAGGCGCTCACGGCCTTGGGCGCCCAGGTCGTGCGGGGCAACATGGACGACGCCGAGGCCCTGCGCCGCGGCGCTGAAGGCGCGGAGGTCGTCTACCACCTCGCGGGCGGCGTGCGGGGCCCAGGCCGCGTCACCCCGGACCAGCTCAACCGCCGGGGCACGGAGCTCGTGATCGCCGCCTGCGCTGGGGTGCCGACGCTCCGCGCCTTCGTCTACGCGTCGAGCTGCGCGGTGTACGGGGATCGCAGCAACCTCTGGGTTGAAGAGGACTTTGAGCCCTCGCCCAACACCCGCTATGGCCGCTCCAAGGCCGACGCCGAGGCCCTGGTGCGCGCCTCGACCGCCCGGGGCGATCTCCCGGGGATCATCGCGCGCATCAGCGCGGTGTACGGCAAAGGCTTCCCGTTCATGATGGAGGAGCCGATCCGCCTCGGGCGGGGCCTCCTGCCCGGCGAGGGCCGCAACCACGTCCCGACGATCCACATCGACGACTGCGTGGCCGCGCTCCAGCGGATCGCCGCGAAGGGCCGGCTCGGCGAGGTTTACCACGTCGCCGATCGTGCCCAGCCCCAGCTCAAGGAGCTCTACGCCTTGGTGGCCGCCGCCACCGGGGGCCGGGCGCCGACGTTCTGGTCGACCTACATCCCGTCTTATGTGCAGCTCAGCGCCGCGCGTCAGAATGAGCGCCTCTGGAGCCGCCTCGGGGTGAAGCCGCGCTTCACGCCCGACAACATCCGTCTCTACACCAACTCGGTTCGCCTTCGCACCGAAAGGCTGGCCAAAGAGCTGGGTTTTGAATGGAAGTACCCCGATCCAAAAGACGGTGTGCCCGCAGTGTTCGTGTCCAACGCTTGACCCCCCCGATGTTCCTCGCATATAAGGGGAAGTCGCGCTGGCTCCCCGCGTGAAGAGGTGTGCTGATGTCTCTGCTCGTTGTCCTGATGCTCGCCGGATGCTCCCCGAACGACGCGGTCGTCGGCGGCACCTTTCACGCATGGCTCGCCAAGGGCTCGTCCGCCGCGGTCGCGACGGGCTCGATGGACCTCAACAAGGCGAGCTTCACGCTGGACTGCGTCTCCGAGACCCTCGAAGACGGCAGCTTCTGCAACTTCGGCACCCCGAACCCCGTCGATGACCGCTACGACGAGCCCTACTTCTACGACGGCTCCGGGACGGCGGGTGGAACGCGCCCGGTGTTCGGCCAGTTCGCGCGCCTCGCCGACGACATCTTCTACGGCTACCAAGACGAGGTGGTCGCTTGGCGCTCGGAGGCGATCATCACCTCCGAGGACGACTTCCAGCTCACGGTGCACCACGACCTCGACGGCGTGGCCCCGGGCAAAGACTTCCGCTTCGCCTTCGTGATCGACCCCGACTACCAGCCCACGATCTGCATCGAGTCGGGCCAGACCTGCTACGTCGACGGCGACAACGACGGCGACGGCTGGGCCGACTACAACGATCCCGACTGCCTCTCCGACGCCTGGGAGGTCGGCTTCACCCACCTCTCCTGCAACGACGGCGTCGACGACGACGAAGACGGCCTCGTGGACAGCGCCGACTCCGACTGCACCTCGGCCTTCGCCACCGAGACGCCCCAGACCACCTGCAACGACGGCCAAGACAACGACAGCGATGGCCTGCGGGACGACGCCGACCCCGACTGCTCCATCGGCTGGGAGCTCGATGAAGAGACCGGCGAGTCCAACGCGCTCTACGCCTGCTCCGATGGGCTCGACAACGACGGCGACGGCGACGAAGACCTCGACGACGATGGCTGCGAGGGCGTGTGGGACAACGCCGAGGACGGCGCGATCACCGGCGATCCCTGCGCGGACACGATCGACAACGACGGCGACGGCTGGGTGGACAGCCTCGACAGCGACTGCCTCACCGGCGACGCCGAGTCGGGCCTGAGCGGCGCGCCTTGCGGTGACGGCCTCGACAACGACGGCGACGGCCTCGTCGACGCGGCCGACGCCGGCTGCGTGGACGCCTTCGACGGCGCGGAGACCGACCTCGGCCTCTCCTGCTCCGACGAGACCGACAACGACAGCGACGGCTACGTCGACATCGAAGATCCCGACTGCGTGCTCGGCGAAGAGGAGGACGACACCTTCTTCGGCCTCTACGCCTGCAACGACGGCCTGGACAGCGACGACACCGCCGACGGCGACATCGACGTCGACGACAGCGACTGCACGAGCGCCTTCGACAACAACGAGAACAAGCTCGCGAACAACACCTGCGGCAACGGCACCGACGACGACGACCTCGACGGTTGGCCTGAGACGATCGACCCCGACTGCCTCCTGGGCAACTCTCAGCTCGGCTTCACCGGCTACATCTGCAACAACGGCCTCGACGACGACGAGGACGGCCTCGTAGACGCTGAAGACCCAGGCTGCATCGTGCCCCAGCGCGCCACCGAAGACGACACCGCGAGCGCGGACTGCTCCGACGGCGTCGACAACGACGGCGACGGCTTCATCGACGGCGTCGGCCTTGAGACCACTGAAGAGGTGAACGGGGAAGAGGTGGACGTGGTCTACCTCGCCGACTACGGCTGCTGGATGGGCGGCGCTGAGGCCGATGACGCCGCGATGCAGTGCGGCGACAGCATCGACAACGACGGCGACGGCTTCATCGACGCCTTGGACCTCGACTGCGCCACCACCGGTACGCTCACCGAGGGCCCCATCGGCGCCTGCGACAACAAGCTCGATGACGACGGCGACGGCTGGGTTGACAACTCCGACCCCGACTGCGCGTCGAGCCTGTACGAGGTCGGCTTCACCGCGAGCGCCTGCAACGACGGCGTCGACAACGACGCTGACGGCGACCTAGACGTGGATGACGCCGACTGCGCCCTCGCCACCACCCGCTACGAGACCTTGGACGAGTGTGGTGACGGCCTCGACAACGACGGCGACGGCTGGAAAGACCGCGGCGACAACGACAAAGACCTCGGCGACCCGACCTGCCTCAACGGCGGCCCCAGCGAAGGCGGCGGCCCGGCGGGCCTCAGCCAGTGCAGCGACGGCCTCGACAACGACAGCGACGGCGACGTCGATCGTGTAGACACCGACTGCAACAACGCCTTCGACACCGTCGAGGCCACCGAGGACGCTGGCGAGCCCACGCCGTTCCCGCTCAACTACGGCAACACCCTTGAGGAGTGGTCGAAGGACGAGGACGGCAAGACGATCTACTACCTCAACGCCGGGGCGGCGCAGATCAACCCCTCGGACGCGGACATCTTCTGGAGCTTGCCCCAGGAGTGGCTCGCGGGCTTCGCCCACGCCAAGTTCGCCGACGATGAGCTGATCGTGGTCCCCAACGACTTCCACTACATGGACGCCGACGCCACCAACCCCGACCCCGCGGGCTACGCCGAGGGCGCCGCCGAGATCGCCAGCTACGCGCCCATCTGGGCGGCTGAGCTGGGCACCTACGGCGGCATGAACCCGGCGGACTTCTCGATCAAGGTCGAGGACAACGCCTGGCGCCCCATCGACGAGTCCGAGGCGGGCCTAGACAACTTCGTCGAGACCCACTACTCCTTCGTTCGGTTTGAGGGCACCCCGACCTTCGAGATCGGCAGCTCCGTGAAGGGTGACTACCAGATCTTCCTGCAAGGCCGCGACTCCTTGTCCTTCGCCGTGCTCAAGGGCACCTTCGAGGTGGAGTCCATCCGTAAGGATCGCTGGAGCTACACGATCCTTGAGGAGGACAAGATCAACGAGCACGTCGAGGAGGCCGAGGAGGAGGGCACCGTCTACGTCCCGTCCCCCTGCACGACGTACTGATCCATTTTCTTGGAGCGCGCCTTGACAGGTGGCGCGCTCCTGGAATAAGATCCGTGTTCAGTGAAGCGTGAGGCTTCGCGCCAGCTTTGGCCGGGACCTCCTCCAAGTTATACCGAGTGCGTCCCCCCCCCCCACACTCGGTATCGAGGAGGCCCGGCCTCTTCTTTTCCTTGCGGCGCTCGCCCAACAAGACTCGGCGTCTTGTCTCGGGTTGAGCACGCTGGAGAAGGCTCCTCACCCTTCGCGCCGCTTGGCGCGGAGGGCGCGGTGTGTGCTCAAGGGCGGAGGGTCAGCTCCAGCACGACCTTGCCGTGCCCGGCGCGCAGCGGGTTGCCCAAGAAGTCCCCGTCCATCCGGCGGATCGTCCACCCGGCGATGCGCACGAGGCCCTGGATCTCTTGGGGGTAAAACATCCGCATCGGCACGCGGATCTCTTGGAGCCGGCCGCTCGCGCGCTTGTAGTGGTACCGGACCCAGTTGATCTGGGTGATCGGGTCGTAGAAGCCGTTCTCCCAGCTCCTCATCTTGCCGCCCTCGGGGTCGGGGTACCAGCGGACCTCGTGCTGGCCCTCGGGATCGCGGGTCCAGAAGGTCGGGTCGGGCACGACCAGATCGAGGGCGAACACGCCGCCGGGCTTGAGGTGGGTCTGCACGCAGCGCGACATCGAGAGGAAGTCTTCAGCGACCCGCAGGTGGTGCAGGGCGTTGAACGGGAGGATCACCAGGTCGAACAGGCCCGGCGCGCTGAAGTCGCGAAAATCTCCCTCGATGAGGCTCACGCGCAAGCGCGGCTCGGCGCGCACACGCGCGCGCAGGCGATCGAGCATGGCCGGGGCGCGGTCTAAACCGACGACCTCGGCGCCGCTGCGCGCGATGGGCAAGGTGAGGCGCCCGGTGCCGCAGCCCAGCTCCATGACGCGGTCCAAACCCTTCGCGAGCCTGAGATAATGGCCCATGTCTTCGACGAGGCCCTCATACTCCAGGTCGTACAGCTCGGGGTGGCGGTAGAAGTCTTGCTCGGGGGACAGCTCGGGGTCACGTCGTTCCATGACCAGAGACTACAACGGACAGCAAGGCGCGTGCACGCGCGTTAGGGTGCGACGATGAGAGAGAGCCCTGTCGTGCTGCGAGGCGCGAGCCTCCACCTAGAAGCGCTGGTTGAGGTCGCCCGTGGTCGTCGCCCCGTGGCGTTGGGGGAGGCCGCCCGGGCCGAGATGTCCCGCAGCCGGGCGTGGGTCGAGTCCGTGGTGCGCGGTGAGCTCGTAGACGCCAGCGGGCAGAGCCGCGCGATCTACGGGGTGAACACCGGCTATGGCTCCTTGGCCCGGGTGCGGATCCCCGCCGAGTCCCTCAACACCCTGTCCCGAAACCTCCTGCGCTCTCACGCCGCCGGGGTCGGTGAGCCCGCCGCCTTAGACGTCGCCCGGGCGACGGTGCTGCTGCGGGCGAACGCCTTGGCCCGTGGGGTCTCGGGCTGCCGACCGGAGCTCGTGGAGCTGCTCATTCAGCTCCTCAACCGGGGCGTCACGCCGGTCCTGCCCACCCAAGGAAGCTGCGGATCCTCCGGGGATCTCGCGCCCTTGTCGCACCTCGGCCTGCTCATCGCCCACGACCCGGCCGACCCTGAGGCCGAGACCGGCGAGGCGTACTTTGAGGGCGAGCGCCTCAGCGGCCGAGAGGCCCTGCGTCGGGCGGGGCTCGCGCCTCTGGCCTTGGGGCCCAAGGAGGGCCTCGCGCTCACCAACGGCGCCCAGCTCACCACGGCGATCACGGCCTTGGCGATCTACGACGCCGAGCGCCTGCTCGCCGCCGCCGAGCTCGCCGCCGCGATGTCGATCGAGGCCCTGCGGGGCGTGCGTCGGGCGTTTTTGCCCCTCGTGCACGCCCAGCGGCCTTACCCCGGCGCCCAGACCACGGCGGCGAACCTGCTCGCGCTCTTGGAGGGCTCGGCGCTCATGGACGCCGTGCCGGGCAAGGTGCAAGACGCCTACTCCTTACGCTGCACCCCGGCGGTGCTCGGCGCGGCCCGGGACGCGGCGCGGTTTGTGCGGGGCCAGGTCGAGGTCGAGCTGAACGCGGCGACGGACAACCCGCTGATCCTCCTCGACGCTGAAGGGGACGACAAGGCCTTCTCCGCCGGGCTCTTTCATGGGGAGCCCGTGGGCATGGCGGCGGACTTCCTCAAGATCGCCTTGGCTGAAGTCGCGAGCTTGAGCGAGCGGCGGCTGTATCGCCTGCTCACCGCCGCGCTCTCGGACCACCTGCCGTCGAGCTTACGTGAGGCGCGCTCGGGGCTCGGGCTCTTGGCGCTGCAGACCACGGCGGCGGCCTTGGTCTCCGAGAACAAGGCGCTGGCTTGGCCAGCGTCGGTGGACTCGATCCCCACCTGCGAGGACCAAGAGGACCACGTCGCGATGTCTACGACGGCCGCCCGGCGGGCCTCGGACGTGCTCAACAACACCCAGTGGGTGATCAGCGTCGAGCTTTTGTGCAGCGCCCGGGCCTTGAGCCTGCGCCTGCGGGGTGAGCCGACGCTGCAGCTCGGCGCGGGCACGGGCCCGGCGCGGGCCTTGGTCGAGGGCGCCTTGCGCCATCTCACTGAAGACGCCACCCCGGCGGAGCAGGTCGCGGCGGTGCACGAGGCGCTCTGGCGCGGAGGCCCGGACCCGGTGCGCGCCGCCGCCGAGGCCGCCGCCGTCTCGGGCTGGCCCCAAGGGAGGATGGAATGAGCGCCGAGATCGTCCTGGGCGAAGGCCCCCTCACCATCGACGCGCTCATCGCCGTCGTGGACGGCGCCCCGGTGCGCCTCGGCGACGCGGCGCGGGCGCGCATCGCCCAGAACCACGCGGTCTGGCTGGGCCTCGGCCCGCCGGACATCCTCGCCCGCAAAGAGACCTGGCTTCTGGGCATCGAGGGCACCGGCGCGCCCCAGGCCCAGCGGGTGAGCACCTTCGTGCGCTGCCACTGCGCGGGCGTCGGGCCGCCCTTGGCCACGTCGCTTGTGCGGGCCTTGATGTTGACCCGGGCGTCTCAGCTCAGCCAGGGCCTCTCCGGCGTGCGCCCGGAGCTGGTGGAGCTGCTCTTGGCGATGCTCAACGCGGGGGTTCACCCGGTGATCCCGAGCCTCGGGAGCGTCGGCGCCGCCGGGGATCTCGCGCCCTTGGCGCACCTCGCTGAAGTGGCGTTTCGCCTCGGCGGCAAGGCCGAGCGCGGCGGCGCGGTGCTGGGCTTCGCCGAGGCGATGGAGGGGGTGCCGAGCTTCACCCCCGAGCCCAAAGAGGCCCTGAGCCTGATCAACGGCGCCACGCTCACCGCCGCCATGGGCGCCCTCGCCGTGCATCGGGTGCGGCGCCTGCTTCGCACCGCCGAGCGCACTCTGTCGATGAGCATGGAGGTCGTGCTCGCCGACGCTGGCTGTTTAGACCCCCGCGCCTTGGCCTCCCGAGGGCACCCCGCCGCCGTCGAGAGCGCGGCCCGGGTGGCGGCGTCGCTGGAGGGCTCGACCTTGGTGCAGGTGGGGCGCTCGCCGGACGCCTTCTCCGTGCGCTGCGCCCCGGCGGTGCACGGCGCGGCCTGGGACGCCTTGGAGTACACCGAACGAGTCGTCGTCCGCGAGCTCAACGGCGCCTGCGACAACCCCCTGGTCTTTGAGGACGGCGCGGTGGAGGCCGGGAACTTCCACGGCGCCCCGGTGGCGATCACCCTGGACCACCTCAAGGTCGCGCTCACCCAGGTGATCTCCATCGCCGAGCGCCGGGTGTACCGCCTCACCTACGGCCGCCTCACGGGCAACCTGCCGAGCTTCTTGCTCGAAGGGAGCGGCGTCAACAACGGCTTCATGCTCGCCCAGTACACCGCCGCGTCCTTGGTGAGCGAGTGTAAGGGGCGCTGTTTCCCGGCCTCGGCGGACTCGATCCCCACCGGGCAACACGCCGAGGATCATGTGCCGATGGGCCCCAACGCGGCCCGAGGGCTCCTGCACATCACTGAAGACGCCGCGTCGGTCTTGGCGATCGAGGCGCTCGTCGCCGCCCAAGGCCTGGAGTTTCGCCGGGCCGGGCGCTCGTTTCTGGCCGACGGCACCCGGGTGCAGGGCCCCGAGGTCGCCTTGGCCCCCGCCGTCGCCTCGGCGCTCGCGACGGTGCGTGAGGTCGCCCCGTGCTGGGTAGACGACCGGGTGCTGCACCGTGACCTCGCCGCCGTCGCCGCGCAGGTGCGTGGTGGCGCCTTCGCCCAAGGAGACGGGGGCCGCGCCTGGTGAGCCCGTCGTGGACCTCCTCTGGCACCACCCTTGCATTGCTGGACTGTCGCGGAGCTGCGTCCGCGCCTCACAAGCGCCTTCGGGGCCCCTGGAGACGGCTTCTCCGGGGGTCGTGTCGCGTAGTTTGCTTCGCACCCTGCCACATTCGTTACACCCTGGACGGCTGACCTCATGTCGTTACCGCCCCTGCTGATCCTGCTGCCCGCCGAGCGGGCCTCCCTCGCCGATGTGGTCCTCGCCACGGGCGCCGTCCCGGTCATCGACCTGACCTTGGATGAGGAGGCGACGATCCCGCCGGGCGCTGGGGTGCGGGTGCGGCCCGGCCAGGCCGCGCCAGGAGACGGCTGGGTGATCGTCGCCGGAGAGGGCGCGGCCCCCGCCGGTCGGCGGGCGCTCATCGAGCGGACCCGGCCCGGCCCGGCCCCTGAAGGCTTCGCCGGGGTGATCTTGCGGGGTCGTGAGGCCGGGGGCGTCTGCGCCGATGTGGACGGCTTCGCGCTCCTCGTGGCGCACGGGCCGGGCGCGCTCCTCGACGCGGGCCTGGGCCCGGACACCGCCGCCGCCGCCGTCGCCTGTGGCGCCGCCGGGGTGGTCGTCGGCGAGGCGCTCTGGGCCTTGCCTGAGCTGGGCCTCGGCCCCAACGCGCTCAAGCGGGTGCGCGTCGCCCGCGATGTCGACACCGTCGTCGTGTCGGGGCAGCGGGTCGTCGCCCCGGCGCTCTCACCGGCCTTGCAGCGCCTCGCCGCTGGGGAGTCTTTGGCCTCGGTGTGCCGGGGCTGGCTCTCGGCGGACACCCCGGCGCACACCGCGCTCCCGGCTGGCCAGGGCCTCGCCTTGGCGGCCACCCTCGCCGATCGGGTCGGCGGGCTCAAAGAGGCGATCACCGCGTACCAGCAGGCCATGGGCCGCGCCCCCGCGCCGCCTCGGTCGAGCCGCGCCCGGGAGCTGGCGACGAACCTCAGCGCGCTCCTCGCCGCCCGTGGCGCCGCCGCCGCGTCTCCGACGGGCCTCGTCGGCGCCGGGGTCTTGTGGCAAGAGGCCGTCTGGGCCGGGATGCCCGTGGCGGGTGAGCCCGCCGTCGCCCGGGACGCCGTCGGCGCCGCCGTGCCTCGGGAGGAGGTCGTCGCCGCGCCGGTTGTCGTCACCGCGCCGGAGCCCGCGCCGCCTGTCGTTGAGCCGGCGGGTGAGGGGGTCGAGGCGCCGCCGGAGGCCATCGCGATCATCGGCCTGGGCTGCGTGTTCCCCGACGCCCCCGACGTGGCGACCTTCTGGGACAACATCCGCGCCGGCCGCTCCAGCATCCGCGAGGTGCCCCAGAACCGCTGGGATCCCGCGCTGTACTTCGATCCCGACAAGTCCGCGCTCGACAAGACCTACACCAAGATCGGCGCCTGGGTCGAGACCCTACGGTTTGACCCACGGGCCTTCCGCATCCCGCCCAAGGTCGCCGAGGTGCTCGACGACGTGCAGAAGATGGCCTTGGTGGCCGTGGCCCAGGCCTTCGCCGACGCGGGAATCTCCCCGGAGAGCAAGCTCGACCGCTCGCGCGTCGCGGTGATCTTGGGCAACTCCATGGGCGGCTCGACCCGGGACGAGTACGCCATGCGGGTCTACTTCCCGCGTATTCTCCAGGCGCTCTTCGCCTCGCCGGAGCTCGCGGGCCTCGACGCCGCCCAGCGCGACGGCCTCAGCCGCAGCTTCTCCGATCGCCTGAAGTCGGGACTCAAGCCGATCACTGAAGACTCGATGCCTGGCGAGCTCTCGAACGTCATCGCCGGGCGCGTCGCCAACGCCTTTGACCTCGGCGGCCCCAACTTCGTCACCGACGCCGCCTGCGCGTCGAGCGTCGCCGCGATCCAGGCCGCGGTGAAGGGCCTGCGCGACGGCGACTTTGACCTCGCCGTGACCGGCGGCGCCGACCGCACCAACGACGCGCCGACCTTCGTGAAGTTCTCCAAGATCGGCGCGCTCTCGCCGGACCACAGCTCCCCCTTCGACGCCACGGCGAACGGCTTCGTGATGGGGGAGGGCGCCGGGGCCGTCGTGCTCAAGCGCCTCAGCGACGCCGAGCGTGACGGTGACCGCATCTACGCCGTGATCTTGGGCGTGGGCGCGTCCTCGGACGGCAAAGGCAAAGGCATCACCGCGCCGAACATCGAGGGCCAGCGCCGGGCGCTCCGCCGGGGTTGGGCCGAGGCCGGCGTAGACCCTGTCGAGGCCGACCTCATCGAGTGCCACGGCACCTCCACCACCGTCGGCGACAAGGTCGAGGTCGAGGCCCTGACCGAGATCATCGGCGGCGGGCGTCGCGGGGCCCGGGGGCCGGTGCGCATCGGCTCGGTGAAGTCCCAGATCGGCCACCTCAAGTCCGCCGCTGGGGCGGCGTCGATCATCAAGACGACCTTGGCCTTGCACCACAAGACCCTGCCGCCGAGCATCGGCTACCGCACCCCTCGGGCGGACCTGCCCTTGGGCGTGGTGCCGCTCCAGGTGCAGACCGTCGCCGAGCCCTGGACGATCGCGCCCGATCGCCGCCGCCGCCCAGGTCGAGGCGCCGCTGATCGTCGAGGCCCCCAAGGTGGAGGCCCCCGTCGAGCGCAGCTTGCCCGACGGCGTGTGGGCCACCTCGGCCACGAACCAAGACGAGCTGATCCGCCGCGTTGACGCCCTGATCGAGGGCAAGCCTGTGCCGTGGTCGGCCTCGCGCACCCTGCGCCTCGCCGCCGCCGCCGACACCGCTGAGGAGCGCGTCGAGCAGCTCAACCGCGTCAAGCAGTCGATCCTCAAGGGCCAGTCGCCGGAGCTGCTGCGGATGCGCGGCGTGGCGCTTGAGGACGAGCCCTGCAACGGCAAGCTCGCGTTCTTGTTCACCGGCCAAGGCAGCCAGTACCTCGGCATGGGCCTCGACCTCGCCGCGATGTACCCCATCGTCGAGCAGACCTTCGCTGAGGCTGACGAGGTGATGCGCGGTGAGCTGGGTCGCCCCCTGCGCGACTTCTTGGCCGGCAAGGTCCACGGCAGCGAGGAGGCCTCGGAGGAGGCCCTGCGCAACACCGAGATCTCCCAGCCCGCCACCCTGACCATCGACGTGGCGATCATGCGCCTGTTGATGGCCTATGGCGTCATGCCCGACATGGTCGCCGGGCACTCCTTGGGCGAGTACGGCGCGCTCGTCGCCGCCGGGGTGATGGAGTTTGACGCCGCGCTGCGGTCGGTCTCCGCCCGTGGCCGCGAGATGGCCGGGGTGAAGCTCGCCGATCCCGGCAAGATGGCGTCCATCGCCGCCCCCGGAGACCGCGTTCAAGAGGTGCTCTCGGAGATCCCGGGCTACGTCGTCGCCGCGAACAAGAACGCGCCGAACCAGACGGTCATCGCCGGGGCCACCGACGCGGTGGAGGCCGCCTGCGAGGCCTTCCGCAGCCGCGGCGTGACGGTCTTCCCCCTGCCGGTGAGCCACGCCTTCCACTCGGCCATCGTCGCGCCGGCGAGCGAGCCTCTGCGCCGCGTCTTGGAGCGGGAGGGCGTCCACAGCCCCCGCCGCCCGATCACCTCGAACGTCACCTCGAACTGGTACCCCAACGATCCCAAAGACATCACCGAGCTCCTCGCCCGGCAGGTGGCCTCCCCGGT
>JBEAVX010000373.1:0-5543 GCA_041160755.1 Pseudomonadota bacterium | reverse complement strand
CGATGGTGCTCGTGTCGCTGGAACCGGCCACCTTGAGGGTGAGCGTGGTGCCGTCGGCGGTGATGGTCTGGGTGATCTTGTCGTCGGCGTTGGTGATCGTGATCACCATGCCTTCGGTCTTGCTGAGCTTCACCTCACAGACGAGGGGCATGGCTCATGACTCCTCGTGAACCTTGATGGTGAGCACGCCCTCTTCGATCTTGATGAAGGCGATGTCTTTGTCGTTCTTGCGGTTGATCTCAAACACCGGCTTGTCATCGGTGTAGAGGTGGGTGAGGAGCGTGCGGTCGGTCTCGGTCTTGCCCAGCATCACCGCGTCGCCTTGGGTGGCGGCGGTCTGCCGCGCGCCGGGGCGCCAGTCGAGACAGCGCAGGATCTCCGCCTCAAACGCCTTGAGCCGCAGGAGCACCCGCTGGCCTTTGTACAGCGGGCGCCAGGTGTGCCCCGAGAAGGCGTCGGGGTGCAGGTCCACCACCACCTCCTGATTCGTCCACAACGGCACCTTCACCTTCACCTGGTCGATGGAGGTCTCGGAGTGGGTGGTCACCTCCCAGGTGAGCTGGTCCTCCTCGCCGACGGTGCTCACGACGAGGCCCTCGACCTCGATCGGCGTCTGGGCGGGGCGCGTCACGGGGAGACGCGGCGTGGCGTCGTCGGAGGCCTCCATCGTCACCGTGAGCCTGCCCTCCATCGGCGCCGAGGCGGCGCGCTCCTGATCGGCGACCTGGGTGCCCCGCACGTTCAGCTTGAACGCCGTCACCCGGCAGCTCGTGGCGGCGGCGAGGCCCGTCGTGCCCCAGGCGGTGAGATCGAGGCTCACCAAGGCCCCGGGCTGGGCGGCCACAGCGGGCCAAGCGTTGAGATCAAGCTCCAACATCTGCTTGGGCACGCGGTTTCGCCGCGTCTCTAAGGTCTTGCGGTCGGTGACCACGGCGGCGATGGGGCTGCGCAGGAGCAGATCGTGTCGAATGCCCGCGGTGTTGGCGCTGGTGACCGTCTCGTTCTTGACGTCCAGCGTGGACGCGTTGAGCACATGGACGTCGTGGCGCGGCGGCTCGGGGAGGATCGCCCGCACGGCGCGCACCGCTCGGGGCGGGATCGCCCCGGCGGTGCCCGTGGCGGGCTTGGTGTCCACGAGGCTGTAGCTGCCGAGCTTGGCGTCGTAGAGCATCTGGCTGTCGTGCTGGGCGACGAGGCCCAGAAGCCAGTCATAAAACGTCGCGCCGCCGAGGTCCGCGCCGACGCCGAGGGTCAGCACGTCGTGGCTCACGGTCAGAAACGGCGTGTCACCGGTGATCGTGATGTGGCTGCCTTTGTGCTCATTCACCACATCCATCACGGTCTTCTGCACATAGAGCGCGCAGGGGCGATGCTGGCGCCACAGGGCCGCCGCCGGATCCACCACGCGGACCTCGTAGCGCCGAATCACCGTTGGAACGCCGATCTTGAGGCCGCTGACGTCCTCGTTGGCCTCGGCAAAAGGCTCCAAGGTCACCGCGCGGGAGACGACGACGCCCTTCACGGTGAGCGGGTCCGGCGGCGTCTCCATGGACTCGCGGAGGTAGATCGACGAGATCTCTAGGGTGACCTTGAGCAGCCCAGCGGCGAGAAAGTCGGTGAGCAGGTCATCGGTGACGGCTCCACCCATCGCCGCGCCGTCCTTGAGCCAGAACGCCAAGGTCGCCTCGACGCCATAGGGCGTCATCTCCAGCTCGACACGCTCGACGTTGCCCGGCGGGATCTCCACCGCGGCCGAGGTCGTCGCGATGGTGATCGCGATGGTGAGGCGCTCGTTGATCATGGCGCGCCTCGCTGGATCTGCGCGGCGCCCCGGACGCCGATGACGCCAGCGAAGGTCTCCCCAGTCGGCAGGAGCACGCAGCGCAGGCGCAGGTGGATCTGGCCCGAGCTGGGGTCGGTCTCCGGCGCCACGTCGATCACCCGCACCCGGGGCTCAAACCGCGTGAGATCCTCTTGGGTCTGCCGGGCGAGCTCCCACCAGCGGCGCAGCGGGTCGTTGGAGACATAGGCGTCGTCGAGGCCCACGGGGGCGCCGGGAGAGGCGTGATCTCGGCGCGTCTCTAGGAGCGCCACGACGTTCGCCAAGACGTGCTCGCCGAGATCAAACGCCGCAGGGTTCGCGTAGAGTCGGCGTAACAAGCTCATCCTGGGCCCCCGCGCGGCGCGCTCGCCCAGCTCCAGCACAAGGCGGCCTCACAGGGCCCCCACTCCGGGCGCAGGTAGAACCCGACGCGGCCTTCAGCCAAGGCCAACGACCACTCCTCACCGGCCTCGATGCGGAACAGCTCGGTGTCCGGCTCAAGCTCAACCGCGATCGGCGGCAGGCTCACGGCCTGAAGCCCGACGCCCGGCAGGCTGTGCTGGAGGAGCAGACGCAGTCGGCTGAGCGCGCCGAGCTTGGGGGCGATGGAGCGCGCCCGGCGTTGGCGCACGAGCAGGTAGACCTCGGCCTCGGCGGAGACCTCTTGGGGGAGCTCAACGGTGAGCATGTTGTCGGAGGCCACAAACGACGCCGCCCGGAGCCGCGACCACCGCTGATCGGCGACGCGGGTGATCGCGTCGAGGAGTGGAACGTAGCAGTCGAGCAGGGCCTCGTGCTCATACCCCCGGGTGGCCTGCACCGGGGAGAGCCGCTGCTCGACCCCCTGGAAGAAGCAGAGGTGGAAGTACAGTCGGCGCAGCACGTCGTAGACCTGATACGGATGGCGGTCTACACCGTTGGCGAGATCCTCCAACAGCGCGCTCAAGGAGAGCACCTCGACGAGCAAGGTCTGGGCGCCGGCGAGGCTCGTGCTGTCGAGGTAATGCAGGGCGAACTGCTCGCCGAGCAGGCTGCGCAGCCGCCCGAGCGGCGCGGAGAGCGCCTGGAGCCGTGGCCGCAAGAACGGGGTGTGCCACACGCCGACGAGCGGCGGGCAGAAGGTCTCCGAGAGCCGCCACTCCCCTGTGGCGGAGCGCACAAACCGCGCGATCTCTAAGCTCTCGTTCGCGCTCGGCGCGCGCTCTTGTTGGCTGATGGAGCAGGCCAGCATCAGCTTCGGCACCGCCACCTCACCCTCCCGAGGCGGCGGGTGGATCACGTCCCCTTGGGCGTGAACGTGCAGAAACACCCGCGCCACCCCGCCCGCGCCGGCCTCCAGACGGAGCGTGCGCTCGGCGAGGTGGGCGTTGGCGCTCACCCACAAAAGTCGCCCCGACGGGAGCTGAACCGCGAGCTCTCGCACGACGAGGGCGCCTTGGTGATGAAGGGTCACCTCATCCCAAGACATCCTCACGAGGCCCGTCATCGGCAGGCCAAACAGGCCCGACCGCGCCGCGCCCTCCAGCGACAAACCCTCCTCCATCGCCCGAAAATGTTCGGGACGCAGGACGAGGCCCATGCTCCAGTGGGGGCGCGCGATCGGCGTCACGGCGAGACGCTCCTGGTTCAGCGGGGGTGCGGCGGCAGAGCGTGATGACGGGTCTCGGCGATCAGCTCGTGATGCCCCACTGCTTGACCACGTTCTTGGAGACCGCGACCGCGAGGTTGACCGTCTGGCTCAGCGGCTCGGGCTTCACGGCGACGAAGAAGGAGAAGTTTTTGGGCGACTGAATCTCTTGGGAGGGGTCGTCGGCGCACGCGAGCGCGAGATCACCGCCGCCCTCCTTCTCGACGAGCCCCTTGAGCACGGCGTCGGAGGAGAACGACTTGAAGTACTTCTTCTCCAAAGGATCGTACTCATAGATCGTGAGCTGCACCTCCACGGTCACGTTGCTCAGGTCGCTGAGCAACATCGACGCGATGCTCTGTTTGTTGGGGAGGCAGATCTGCCCGTTGAGCATCAAGGAGTCGGTGACGCCTAGCCCCCACTGGAAGTCACTCATCACCGCCACAACGGCGAGATCCGTCGTGGGCGACATCGGATCCTTCGCGGTGATGTCCGCGGCGAGGGTGACCGTGCCGATCTTGATCGAGTTGATGAAGCCGACGTTTGTCTGCTTGTCTTTGCGGAAGTTGAAGCCCTGGTAGACGTCCAAGGAACGCGCGAACTGCGGCATGAGAGACCTCGAAGGGGGAGAGGAGAGATTGGTTTAGACGCGCCCAGCGCGCCCGCCCGAGGAGGGCGGACCAAGCCGAGCGCGACACGACAGCGGGGCTCGTCTGAGCGGGTCAGCCCAGACGGGACTCCAGGCGAAGCTCCACGTCCATGCCCTCAAACTGCAGGTGCGGGAGCACAGAGATCACGCAGTCGTACATGCCGATCTGCCCGGGGCGCTTCTTGACCTCGACGGCGGTGGCCTTGAACGGGAACGAGCGCAGGGTGAGACGGTCGGGGTCTTGGATCGTCGTCACCTTCGCGCCGAGCCAGTTCTCCAGCACACGCTGAATGTAGGTCTCTTCAGCCGTAGAGCCGATGTTGTCGCGCATGATCATCTTGACGTAGTGGGCGATGCGCGTGATCGACAGGGTGTAGCTCAGGTTCGCGACGAGCTGCGAGTTCTCGCTGTCCTTCGGATCCTTAAACTTGTGCGGCGCCTTCGCCGACTGCACGCTGAAGAAGGTCGCGTCCGCCGTGCCCTTCCGGTAGATCAGCGGGATAAAGCCCGCGTTGGCGAACTCCAGCTCGCGGTGATCGGGGATGGAGATCTCCACGGGCACCTTGATCTGCTCCTCACCGTTCTCGGTGAAGCTGTGGACGGGCAGGCCGCCGATGAGGCCGCCGCCTTTGGGGCCACGCAGGTATTGGCACCAGCCCGAGGTCTCAAACGACCGGGCCATGTTGCGGGCGAGCAGGATCGCCGAGTTGCCCCAGAGGTAACCGTCGTTGTTGCGGTCCGCGCCGGAGGACTCCGGGTCGCCGCCGACCTCCTCGACGAAGTTGATCGTGCGCGCCGGGTTGGAGTCCGGGTTGTAGGGCTCGCGCAGGATGAAGCGGGGGAAGGTGAGGCCCAGGTACGCCGCGCCTTCGGTCTCGCGGAGCTGGTTCCAGCCGCCGAAGCGGGGGTGCTGGAGCAGACCGCTGAGATCCTTGAGCTCGGCGAGGCCCGAGGCGGTGTCAAACCCGAAGAACTTGGGGCTCACCGCGGAGATGAACGGGGCGTGGGCCGCGTTCGCGAGCTTGCCCATCGTCGTGAGCCAGCTCAGATCGGCGCGGGTGTTCTCGAACTCGTACAGGCCGACCATGACGCCGAAGGGGCGGCCACCGTACTGGTCGTACTCGTCGGAGTACACGTCCTTGAACATGAAACACTTGGAGATGTCGACGCTGTTCGTATCGAAATCATCCGCCAGCTCGGCCTTGGTGACGTCGAGGATGTCGATCTGGATGTTCGCCTTGGTGTTGACGTTCTTGACGAGGTTCTCTAACCCCCGCCAGGTCGACTCCATCTCGTACATCTCAGGGGTGTGCAGGACGTGGTTGATCTGGGCGTTGATCAGCGCGTCGATGTCGCCGATGAGCCGCTGGGCGGCGGCTTGGAAGGACACCTCATCGTGGTCCTTCATGTTCATCACCAGGGCGGCGAACCCGGCGACGAAGCGG
>JBEAVX010000359.1:0-6479 GCA_041160755.1 Pseudomonadota bacterium | reverse complement strand
GGCGCCCCGGCGCAGTTCGGCCCCGTGCGCGGCGGCCAGTCCCTCAAGTGCTCCATCCAGGCCACCACGGCCGTCTGCAATTAGCTGATCCCGTCGCCCAGGACCGGGCGGCGTCCCTCCTTCGGAGACTCTGATGCTGCGACATGTGCTCGGAATGCTGCTCGTGATGGTGGTCACGACCTGGCCGGCTCACGCGGGGACACCCCAGGGCCCTTCAGCGCTGGACGCGCAGGAGCCCGCCCAGAAGAAGGACAAGGCCGAAGAAGAGCAGGCCATGACCGACGCCGAGAAGGAGGCCGCGCAGAAGCGCAAAGACAAGGCCGCTCGTGTGCTCGTGCTCAAGTGGCCCGACACCGAGGCCGACCACGAGGACGAGGTCCTGCGCCGCAACGTGCGCAGCCGCATCGACCGCCCCGACGGCCTGTTCTTCCCCTCCGTCGACCTCTACCAGAACGGCCGCCGCGCCCCCGACCGCACGCTGCTGCCCGCGCAGCAGCCGGCGATGGTGCCCGACCAGAACATGGACGTGGTGCGGGCCGAGGCCAGCCGCGTCTCGCAGATCCCCTGGAACGCCATGGCCCCGGCCCAGTGGGGCATCGAGGGCCAGAAGCTCCTCGCTTTGGTCGATAGCCTGTGGTTCATCGAGAAGCCCGAGCAGCGTGAGCCCTTGTTCTTGCTCTACGTCCAGATCGGCTACTGCGCGGAGAACCAGAACAACCCCGCGCCGCCCTTCTACGAGGCCATCGGCGGGCAGTTCGTCAACTATTACCACTACCTCGCCGCGACCTTGGCCTACCAAGACCCCTCGCTCATGTCGAAGATCACCGACAGCGAGCTCAACGGTCAGGTCAACTTCTACCTCCAGCAGCTCCAGCAGGGCGTCTACACCAAGTTCCCCCTGGACTTTGAGCTGGAGAACCAGTTCACGCTGGACTCCTTCAACAAGGAGTACGAGGTCGTGATCAACGGCCTGCCCGTCGAGGTGGACGACGAGGCCCGGTACTTCGTGCCGCTCGGCCGCTCCGACATCTACATGCGCCGCAAAGACACCGGCCACGGCCTGTCCGAGATCCTTGAGGTCGACAAGTTCGAGGACAAGGCCTACTTCGTGCGCGACGTGGCCCGCAAGAAGATGGGCATCGAGTTCATCGATCAGCTCTTCTTGCACCCCAACGAGTGTACGCCTGAGCTCGACGGCGACATCCTCACCTACCTCGCGATCTACGCGAAGCTGCACCCCGTCTCCGAGATCTACATCACCGTCCCGCGCTACGGGAACCCCAACAAGCTCTGGATCTGGCGCTACGACCGCGCCACGGCCACCCTGCAGCTCGTCGGCGGCGGAAACGACGGCTTCCCCGTTCGTTTCGCGGCCTTGGCCAGCGTCGGCATCCTGTACAACGGCGGCGCGCTCTCCGTTGACCCGACGATCAACCAGTCCGACATCAACACCGTGCTCGACACGACGATCAACTCGGAGATCACCGACCGCTCCAGCCTGGAGCTCAACGCCTCCACCCTGCCCGTGAGCGTCGCCCTGCGCGGCCACTACAACCGCCTGATGATCGACTACGGCATGGAGTTTGGCTACAACCTCGGCGAAGAGAACAACTACTACGTCGATTATTACTACACCCCGCTCCACAAGGGCCCCTACAGCGGCGACCTCGTCGTCGTCGAAGAGGAGGAGCGTGAAGAGGAGCGTGTAGACGACGGCGGCACGCCTGACGAGGACGACGACATCGGCCTGCCCGACGTGGTCACCGGCGAAGAGGCCCTGCACTACACCCAGTGGAACCGCTACATCTACTGGGGCGCCGCCGTGGTGCTCGGCCGCGACGCCTCCTTGGGCTTCGGCCCCCGGGTCGGTGTGCGGGTCGGCTGGACGAACGTGCCCCGGGCGGTGCAGCCCACCCTGCACGTCGGCTACACCCTGGAGGCGCCGATCCCCGGCATCAAGGCCACCAACCGGGTGCGCCCGCTCATCGACGTAGACGCCCGCTTGGGCATGTCCGTGGCGACGAAGGACTCGCTCATCGGCACCTACAACCAGCGCGCTCCTGACGACATCTCCCGCGTCTCTCCGGTCTTCGGCTTGACCGGCGGCATCGGCACCACCTTCTGACGAGGGCTCTCCCGCGCGATGATCTGTTTACGCCTCTCCTTGTCGCTCGCGGCGCTCCTCGCCGCGGGCTCCGCCTCGGCCCAAGAGGCGGCCGCTGTGACCCCGGTGGTCGTCTGGATGGACCGCGACGCCCCGGATGAGGCGTCCATCGCCAAGGCCGAGCGGCTGGCGGGCGGCGTCGCCAAACACTACGACACGAGCGACCTCATCTTCCCGCCGGAGCCCTGGTCCAAGAAGGACGCCGACAAGCTCATCGCGGTGAGCAAGGCCCAGAAGGCCGCGGACGCCCGCAAAGAGGAGTTTGAGGTCGAGCGGTCCATGGCCCTCGCGCTCCAGACGGCGATCAACGACGTCACGGTGATCCGCGACGTCGCCGACCGCGACGCCCTGATCTTGGCCTTGCTCTGGCAGGCCTCGGCGATTCAGCTCGCGTTCTCCGAGGACGAGCTCAAAGAGTCTCCCGAGGCCGCGGCCTTTCGGGTTCAGCTCCCGGGCCTCGTCACCAACAAGGCGTTCGTCGATCTCTACGCCTTGGACACCGTCCGGCGCTACAGCCGGGGTGAGGTGCCCGACGCCGCCACCCACCGGGCGCTCACCGCCCAGACCAAGGCCCTGGCGTCGGTGCCCCCGGCCACCCTAGAGGTCGGCGTCTTGCCCGCCCAGGCCACCCTCGTCGTCAACGGGGTGCCCCAAGAGCAGGGCATCGAGCGGGTGAGCCTGCCGCCGGGCCACACCTTCTACCATGTGCTCATCGACGGCGTGATCTGCGGTCGTGGCGAGCTTGATCTGAGCCCCGGCGCGACGGTCACCTTGCCCCGGGCGATCAGCGAGCAAGAGCGCCTCGACGCTGAGCTCAAGGTCGAAGACTCCCAGACCCTCGGCCTGCCCAAGGCGGTGGAGACGGCGGTGGCCTTGGTCGTGAGCCAACACGCCATGCAGCCGGTCTACCTCGCCGCGCGCACCGGCGACGGCCGGGTGATCGTCGTGCCGTACAGCGGCGGCGCCCGGGTCGAGAAGCGCCAGCCCGTCACCTTCGCCTTCGGCGTCGAGCTCGGCGGGGGCGCCATCGCCTCGTCCGCCTTCCACTACACGACTGAAGGCAGCGATCAAGGCGAGCTGATCATCGCGCCCGGCGGCTCCGGCGCCGTGGACCTTGAGCTCGGCGTCTACAACCTCGCCATCGTCGCCGGGAGCGAGGTGAACATCACCCCGACGCACTCCTTGCTCTACGGCACCGGCGCTGAAGGCGCGACGGCGGCGGACAACCTCTCCACCTCGGTCTACGCCAAGGTCTACGGCGGGCTGGGCGTCTACGCCCTGCGGCCCACCCACGAGAAGCGGCCCACGCTGCTGCTCGCGGCGAACTACGGCTGGTTCTCGCCGGGGCACATGGGCGGCGGCGGGCGCCTCACCTTCGGCATCCCCATCGACAAACGCAACTGGTTCAAGCTCACGGTGCACGGCTTCTACGGCCTGCCGATGGCGGGATACCCCGAGGATGAGCCGCTCATCTCGGGTGGGCTACGCTTGGGCTTCCAGACCGCGCTCTGAGTGATCGGCCACCCGCAATTGGCTGGGTTATGGGGCCTCATGGGTTTCTGCCCTTGGAGGTCTCTATGAACGTCCGGACTGTCGCCCTCGCCGCGCTCGCCTTGTTTGGCACCACCACCGTGGCGTCCGCCGCGCGTGGCAAGCCGACGGGGCCGGTGGGCCATCCTTGGCCCGCTGGGGTGAAGCTCCCGTACCGCGCCCAGATGTGGCTCGCGACGCCCAACGGCATGCGCCTGTACGCCTTCAACGATCTCGACGCGCGCATGACCGAGATGACCCTCGCCGTGAACATGATCTGCGAGGCCGAGCTCCCGACGGAGCGTTACCAGGCGATGCTCTGCGAGATCAAGGCCGTCGAGATGGCCGGGACCACCGGCGGTTTTGGCGAAGACAAGAAGCTCCTCGACATCTTCAAGGAGTACAGCGTCGATCTCTCGACGGCCACGCTCCAGCTAGAGTGGTCCTTAGATCGCCGGATGCGCACCTTCGACCTGGAGGACGTCTCCAAAGCGAACAGCCGCGCCGCCGAGAAGCAGGAGTCCATGCGCCTCTTGCTCGCCCAGGCGCTCAGCGGCCTTGAGCTGCCCCTGCCCGACGGCAAGCTCACCGCCGCCCAGAGCTGGGTGACGAAGGGCTCCCCGGTGGCGATGCGCCTCCCGGCCCCCGGCGGCACGGCGGGCGGGGTGAAGGTGGCCCATGAGGTGCTCAAGGTCGAGGGCGACATCGCCACGGTGCGCACGGCGGGCTCGGGCACGCTCCAGGCGATGCTCTACGGCCAAGACTTCGGCGACCGCACGATCTACGCCCAGTCCTCGCTGTTGAGCGACGCCCGCTACGACCTCGGCCAAGAGCTCCTGCTCTCCGCCGAGCAGACCTTCCAGGGTGTGCTCAGCGCCCAGAGCGTCGCCGGGTTCGCGAACCCCCAGTGGGTCAACCGCATCACCTTGGTCGAGTATGTGCCCGAGGGGTTTGGCTCCGCGCCCGCCGTGGAGCCCGCGCCCGCGCCCGCCGTGGAGCCCGCGCCCGCTGTGGAGCCCGCGCCCGCCCCCTGAGCCTTTGGCTCAGAGGTCGGAGACGTGGTCGTAGTACTCGCCGAAGTGAACGCGGTTCACCTGCTTGCCCATCTTCACCAGCTCCATGCCGACGGCGCGGATGGCGTGGCGCATGTGCACCGCGGTGCCGTCCGTCGCCGCGAGGATGCAGGCGTTGATCGCCGCGTTCACGATGCTGCCACCGGCGATGATGAACTGGTTGGCGATGTACGGCACGTCGAGATCGGGGCCGCGCGGGGCGTTCTTGGGGATGGCCTTGTCCCAGAGCTGGCGGCGCTGCTCGGCGCTGGGCATCGGGAACTCGATCACCGCGCCGAAGCGCCGCAAGAACGCCTCGTCGATGTTCTCTTGAAGGTTGGTCGTGAGGATCGCGCAGCCCTCGAACACCTCAAGGCGCTGGAGGAGGAACGAGACCTCTTGGTTGGCGAAGCGGTCCTGGGCCTGCTTCACGTCGCCGCGAGATCCGAAGAGCGCGTCGGCCTCGTCGAACAGGATGACCGCCGTGCCACCTTCTGCGGCGTCGAAGATCTCCTTGAGGTTCTTCTCGGTCTCACCGACCCAGCGGGAGATGACCTGAGAGAGATCGACGCGGAACATGTCGAGGCCGAGGCTCCCGGCGATGACCTCGGCGGCCATCGTCTTGCCCGTGCCGGGGCCGCCGGAGAACAGGGCCTTGATGCCGTAGCCCCGGGCGCGCACGTCGCGGGCGCCCCAGCGGTGGAAGACCGTCTCTTGGTGCTGGAGGTAATGCACCAGGCCCATGAGCTGGCTCTGGATCTTCTCGGCGAGGATGAGATCTTTCCAGACGTAGCGGGGCACGACGTGCTGGGCGAGGCCACGGAACTCGGGGCGTGAGCCCTCTCGCGCCGCCGCCCACACCGTCTCCATCTCGGGGACTCGCCCGCCGGACTCGGCCTCGGCGCGCTGCAGCACCCGGGGGATGGTCGTGCCGCCGACGGAGTAGAAGCGCTCGGCGATCTCCGGCGCCCACTCCAGGGGCCAATGTTTGCTGTCGAGCGCCGCCGTCCAGGCGTTCACGCGCTCCTCAAACGTCGATTTGCCGCAGAGGATCGTGACCGAGGGGCGCTCGTTGCCCAGCAGCACCGTCATCGACCGGCGGTCGGCGGCGCCGACGAGCACCGGGCCCTCGATCGTCGCCACGGCGGAGCCCAAGGCGATGAGCTTGGTGCGCATCGAGGGGTCGTCTTGGGCCTCGACGATGTTCACCAAGAGCGGGATGGCCCGGGCCATCTTCAGCTCACGGATGAGATCCCAGGGCTGCTCCAGGTACTCGGCGCAGCGCTCCAGATCGACGCGCACCAAGGGGCGCTTGCAGCGGCGGGCGATGGCCATCGCCACACCTTCGCGGGAGCCGGAGGACGCGCCGACGATGACGTAGGTGTTCGGCCGGTCGAGGCCGTCGCCCAAGGCGTTGATGCGCTCGGTGACCGTAGACGGGATGAAGGGCTCAATGCTCGTGTCCAGGGGCTGAAAGCCCACCGACGACGGCAGCTCCTCCTCCTCCATGAGCCAACGAAGGAGGCGGCCCGAGGGGTGAACGCGCCGGGCGGTGTGGGTCTCCGCGCCATCGGGCGGGTTCAGCAAGAGCAGGCGGTTCTTGATCAGCGGCGAGCCGCTCATCAGCCGGGCCTGGAGCGCGAGGCGGGCGCGGCGCTCGGTGCGCAGCACGCGGGTGGCCAGGTCAACGGTCAAGAAGCCCTGGTTCAAGTTGTCGTTGAGGTAGGCGAAGA
>JBEAVX010000319.1:0-3061 GCA_041160755.1 Pseudomonadota bacterium | reverse complement strand
GGGCTCGGCGTAGCGTGTGCCGGGGGGCAAGGCCGCGCCGGGGCTCACGAAACGCCAGCCCGCGCGGGAGAGGGCCCAGCGCGCGGTCCACTCCCCGGTGAACACCCCCGGCGTCGGCTGGGCGGCGGTGAGCTGGGCGACGACGTTCACGGCGGCTTGGGCTTGGCGGTGCTCGGCGACGGAGGTGGCCACGCTCAGGGCGAACCACGGGAGCGCGCCGAGGATCATCCACCGCCGGGAGAGCTGCTCGGCGCCGAGGATCGCCAAGGGCAAGATCGCGGGCAGCAGGTAACGACCGCTCGCGTAGTTGTGGCCGACGATCACCCCGATCACCGCCGCGAGGGCCCAAGCGCCGTAGAGCCAAGATCGCCCCGGCTTTGTGAGGGCGCTCACGGCCACGCCGAGGGCGCTCAGACCGCCGATCAAGAACAAGGCCATGAGGCCGTGATCGACCAGGGTGTACGCCCCTTCTTGCAGAGCGATCAGGGTCAAGGGCGCGGCGAGGGCGATCACGGCGATCCTCCACCGGATCCCCAAGGCGAGGAGGAGGATCGGGCTCAAGGCCACGCCGAGCCGGGCGACGGCGCCGAGGGCCCGGCCCCCAAGCGGCCCCCGGCTGATCTGGGCGGCCTCGGTGAGCACATGGAGCAGGTGGGGCTCGCCGTAGACCGCCGCGAGGCCGAGCTGCGCCCCGCCGAAGATCAGGCCGAAGGTGAAGATCGCCCGCCAAGGCCGCCGCCCGGTACGCAGGGCGTCGAGTGTGAGCACAAAGACCAGGATCAACGCCGGGTACTTCCAGAGGCAGGCGAGGCCCAACAAGGCGCCTTCAGCCCACTCCCAGCCGGGGCGATGGGGCTCCTCTTGGGCGCGCAGGCGCGCGGCGAGGGCGGCGGTGGACAAGGCCACGACGCCCAGATCAATCATCAGCCCCGACTGGAGCGCCAACCACAGGATCGGGCTCGCCAGCCACAGCCAGGCCCCGCGCTGGGCCCGGGGGCTCTCCCGGTGGAGCAGGTCTCCGGCGGCGGCGCCCAAGAGCAGGGCGAAGGGCGCGGCCACGGCGAGGCGCAGGGCAGGCCCCCAGGGCAACAGGGCCGTCCACAGGCTCACCCAGAGCAGGTGCAGGGGCGGGTGCGCGAAGAGGAAGGCGTCAGGGGCGGGATCATCGCCCCAGGGCTGCATCGGGCGCCACCAGTCGTAAGGCCGCCAGGGGTGGCGCTGGAGCTGGGCGGCGATGTTGAGGTAGACCTCCTCGTCGAGCACGGGGGGCCGCGTCGCGGCGAGGGCCACGATCACGGCGCAGGCCACGGCGAGCCGGAGGCGCAACGGGGCTCAACCGCCGGTCAGAAAGCGGTGGAACATCCCGTAGCCTTGGTGCAGCAAGGGCAGCTCGACGTACTCGTCGCGCTGGTGCGCCTGGGAGGTGAGCCCGGGCCCGAAGTTCACCGCGTCGATGCCCACGGCGCCGAGGCGGGCCACGTCTGTCCAGGCCTGCTTCGCGGTGACCGTCGCCCCGGTGAGCGCCACGAAGCGCTGCAGCAAGGGGTTGTGCGTCACCACCCGGCCTGAGGGGCAGAGATCGGTGAAGTCGACCTCGGCCCGGCCACCGACGAGGGCCAACACGTCGCGCTGGGCGTCCTCGACGCTCTTCCCGGGGGCGAAGCGGTAGTTGAGGTTCAACACGAAGCGGTCGGGGATGACGTTCCGCGCCCGGCCCCCCTGGGCCATGGTCACCGACATCACCTCACGGAAGCAGAAGCCGCCGCAGTCCACGGCCACGGGCGGCCGCCCGGCGAGCTCCAAGAGCACCGCCCCGGCCTTGTGGATGGCGTTCTCCCCTTGCCAGGGCCGGGCGGAGTGGGCGGCTTTGCCCAGAAAGGTCAGCTCGGCGTGCAGGGTGCCCACGGCGCCGACCTGCACGGCGTTGTCTGAAGGCTCCAGGCAGAAGGCCAGGGCCGTCTCCCGCAGCCACAGCACCCGGTCGAGCACGGGGCCGAGGCCGTTGTTCGTGTACGGACCCTCCTCTTGATCGTAATAAACCCACGCCACATCGAAGGGCAGGGCGTCCAGATCGAGGCGCTCCATCAGCGCCCACATCACGGCGATCCCGCCCTTCATGTCCGAGGCGCCGAGGCCGTAGAGGCGGTCACCTTCGCGGCGGGCGGGGCCGCTGCCGGTGTTGGGCGGCACGGTGTCGATGTGGCCGAAGAGGCTGATGAGCGGCCGATTTTTGCGGGGGCCACGGCAGACGATGGAGTTGCCGACGCGCTCGACCTCCACCCGCTCCAGAAGCCGGGCGCGGAGCTCCAGCTCGTCGCAGAGCGCGGCCTCTTCAGTGATCACCGACGGATGCTGCACCAGCTCCCAGCACAGGGCGTCGAGGCGGGCCTCGACGGACTCCACAGGCGGCGGGCTAGACGGAGACGGCGTGCTCACGCAGCACCTCGTTCAGAGAGGTCTTCTTGTCGGTGCTCGCCTTGCGCTGGCCGATGATCAGGGCGCAGGGCGTGTGGTACTCGCCCGCCGGGAACCGTTTGGCGCGGGTGCCGGGGATGACGACGGAGCGCGCGGGCACGCGGCCCCGATGCTCGACCTCTTGGGGGCCGGTGACGTCGAGGATCGGCGTGGACGCGGTGAGCACGACGTTCGCGCCCAGCACGGCCTCCTCTTCGACGATCACGCCCTCGACGACGATGGCCCGAGAGCCGATGAAGCAGCCGTCCTCGATGATCACCGGCCGGGCCGAGAGGGGCTCCAGCACGCCGCCGATGCCGACGCCGCCGCTGAGGTGGACGTTCTTGCCGATCTGCGCGCAAGAGCCGACCGTGGCCCAGGTGTCGACCATCGTGCCCGCGCCGACGTAGGCCCCGACGTTCACGTAGCCGGGCATCACGACGCAGCCGCGCTCCAGGTAGGCGCCGTAGCGCACCGTGCCCGGCGGCACCACCCGCACGCCTTGGGCGGCGAGATCCCGCTTGAGGGGCACCTTGTCGTAGAACTGGAACGGCGGCAGGTCGTGCACGACCATCTCGGCGTAGCGGAACCACAAGAGCACGGCCTG
>JBEAVX010000304.1:0-3243 GCA_041160755.1 Pseudomonadota bacterium | reverse complement strand
GCCGGGGCGGACACGGCGCCGGTCAGGGTCACCGAATCCTGCGCTGGATCATCCTCTCCGTCCGTGTCATCGACGCCGCCGCTGTCCGACCCCACGATCGCCGTGTCCGCGTCGAGCTCGGCCTTACGCGCGCGCAGCTCAGCGTCGGTCACCACCACGCAGTTGATGAGGGCAAAGAGTACGGTCACGCGGTCCTCGACGTGTTCATCAGCATTGTATCCCTGATCCACGCCCGGGGTTGCGTCCCGCCCCACCTAGACTTTGCATGAAGGGCATGTCTTGACAGTCCAACAGCATCGGGCATACTGCTCGTGGAGGATTCATGTCCCGCCTCGCCATCCTGCTGTCCCTGCTCCTCGTGCCCTCCATGGCCTCGGCGAAAGACCTCCGCCAGCGTGTGGGCGTCGGCTACCAGAACCAGCTCTCGGAGATCCCCTCGATCTCGGTCAAGGTCGGTCTGCCCGCCGAGTCTGAAGCCGTCAACATTCAGCTCGGCGTCTCGGCCGGGGCCTCGATCCTCGACGGCGCCGGGGATCGCTTGTTCATCGGCGGTCGTGTGCTCTACGGCTTCGTCGCTGAGGACAACATGAACCTCTACGCCTCCGTCGGCGCCGGGTTCTTGCAGGTCAGCGACCTGAGCGGCGTTCGGCTCCAGCCCGCCATGGGCGCGGAGTTCTTCTTTTTTGGTCTAGAGAACCTGGGCGTGTCCGCGGAGTGGGGTGTGAACCTCGACTACCTCAGCGGCACGGACCCGGACGGCGCGGCCCGCGACGGCGCGCTGGACATCTACACCGTCTCCGGCGCCCCTACCCTCGGCCTCCACTACTACTTCTAGGAGGTCTTTTGTCACCGCGCCTTCGGGCGCGCTGAGGTCAAGATGCGTGCTCTCCCGCTGTTCCCGCTGCTGCTCCTCGGCACCTCTTCCCTCTTCTTCACCGCCTGCGCTGACGACCCCTGCAACGGCCAAGGCGTCCATCGCCTCACCGTGGTGGCGCCAGGCGAGACCCACCAGCTCGTCGAGGGGGATCCTCGGCGTTTCGCCTCGATCCAAGGCGCCCTGGACTTCGCTGAGCCCGGCGTCGCCATCTGCGTGAGCCCCGGCGTGTACCGCGAGGCCATCCGCGTCGAGACCGACGATGTGCGCCTCATCGGCGCGGGCGCAGGCCGGACGATCGTCGAGTCGCGCTTCTCGGATCAGGACCCCCTAGAGGGCGGCGACACCGTGCTCGGGCTCTACGCCGCCGAGCTCTTCATCTCGGGGTTCACCCTGCGCGGCGGCGCCCGAGGGGTCGTGCTGGACGGCGAGGCCGAGGCTGAGCTCGTGGACCTCCTGAGCGAAGAGAACGGCGTCGGGCTCCTCGCCTTAGACGGCTCCATCCTCACCCTCAACGACGTGTCCTTGGTGCGCAACGGCGCGACCGGCGCCTTGTTGTACGGCGAAGAGGGCGCCGTGGAGTGGACCGGCGGGGAGATCCTCGGCAACGGCACCTTGGGCCGCTCGGACATCGGCGGCGTGTTCGCCGAGCGTGACCTCTACGCCCGCGACCTGCGCCTGCGGGACAACGTCGGCGAGCTCGCCGGGGACCTGCTCTCTACGGGCACGCTGTTGTTGGAGGGCTCGACCCTCGATCGCCCGAGCGTCTCCGGCGGCGGCCCGCGCCTCGTCTCCCAAGGCGGCGCCGTGCTGCGCGCGGTCTCGGCCCACACCGACGGCGCGGCGGTCTTGCAGGCGGCCTGCCGTGGCGGCGCCGAGGTGCGCATCGAGAACCTCGCGCTCACCGACGTGTCCCCCATCGCCCCGGCGATCCGCCTCCAGGGCTGCCCCGCGGAGATCCTCCACGGCACCTTCGTCGATCTCAGCGGCGAGGGCCGCTTCGGCGCCGTGTCCCTCGGCGGCGACACCAAGCTCACCCTGCGCAACACAGCGGTCATCGGCTACGGCGAGCTGACCATGAGCGGGGATCGCTGGAGCGGCGAGCTGCTGGAGTCCAACAACTTCTTGGGCACCGCCGCCGAGGCCTCGCTCCTGCGCACCTTGGCCGTCGAGCCCGACCTGCGGCCCCAGTCCGACTCCCCCCTCGTCGACGCCGGCGCCGGGGTGAGCCTCGCTGAAGACCTCGACGGGCGGCCCCGGCCCTCGGGCCTCGGCCCCGACATCGGCGCCTACGAGCACTACTGATCCTCTCGATTCTCCCGATCAAGGTCATGCGGCGCGCCCGCCGAGGCATGTTAAACATTCGGCCTGCTGACGGGAGCGTTGATGAAGGTCGGGATCCCAAGAGAGGTGCACGTCGGTGAGCGGCGCGTGGCCGCCACGCCGGACTCTACGCGGCGGCTGATCAAGCTCGGCTTTGAGGTGCTCATCGAGTCCCAAGCCGGGCTTGAGGCGCGCTTCACCGACGCCGCCTACGCCGAGGCCGGCGCCACCATCGTCCCCGACGCCCGGGCGTTGTGGTCCACCGCGGATCTTGTGCTCAAGGTGCGCCCGCCGACGGATCACCCCACCCTCTACGTTCACGAGTCTGAGCTGCTCCGCGACGGCGGGCGGCTCATCTGCCTCGTCTTCCCCGCCCAGAACGCCGCGCTCTTGGACCGCCTCGCCGCCCGCCGCGCGACGGTCTTGGCCTTAGACGCCGTGCCCCGCATCTCCCGGGCGCAGAAGATGGACGTGCTCTCGTCCATGGCGAACATCGCGGGCTACCGGGCGATCATCGAGGCCGCGAACCACTACGGCGGCTTCTTCACCGGGCAGATCACCGCCGCGGGCAAGGTGCCTCCGGCGAAGGTGCTCGTCATCGGCGCGGGCGTCGCGGGCCTCGCGGCAATCGGCGCGGCGCGTAGCCTCGGCGCCATCGTGCGCGCCTTCGACGTGCGCCCCGCCGTGCGGGAGCAGGTGCAGTCCATGGGCGCCGAGTTCCTGGAGGTCACCCTTCAGGAGTCCGGCGAGGGCGAAGGCGGCTACGCCAAGACGATGAGCCCCGAGTTCATCGCCGCCGAGATGGCCTTGTTTAAGGCCCAGTGCGCCGAGGTGGACATCGTCGTCACCACGGCCCTCATCCCCGGAAAGCCCGCGCCCAAGCTCATCACCGCCGACATGCTTGATGTGATGCGTGAAGGCTCCGTCATCGTGGACCTGGCCGCCGAGCAAGGCGGCAACTGCGAGCTGACCGTCCCCGGACAGGTCGTGCAGGCCCACGGCGTCACGGTCATCGGCTACACCGACCTCACCAGCCGCCTGCCTAC
>JBEAVX010000256.1:0-3064 GCA_041160755.1 Pseudomonadota bacterium | reverse complement strand
TCTTCGCCGTGGCGATGGTCACCGCGAGCTCCAACCTGCTCTTGGCGCGGCTCGTCTCCGTGGCCCGGCGGGTGCAGGTCGCCGTGGTGCTCGACATCGTCTTGCTCACGGTGCTGCTGGGGCTTGCGGGGGGCCCGCACAACCCGTTCACCGCGCTCTATTTGGTGCACACGGCGCTCTCGGCGGCCTTGTTGGGGCCGCGCTGGACCTGGGGCGTCGCGCTGCTCTCCACCTTTGGCTACGCGGCGCTGTTCCCGCTGCATTACCCCGTGCACGCCTTGATGCAGCACCACGACCCCACGGCGCACCTGCGCGGCATGTGGGTGGCCTTCGCGATCACCTCCGTCGCCATCGCGTTCTTTGTGGCCCGCCTCGCCGCCGTCGCCCGGGATCAGGCCGAGGCGCTCATCGCCGCCGCCGCCCGGGCCGACCGCCTCGCGTCGCTGACCACGCTGGCCGCCGGGGCCGCGCATGAGCTCGGCAGCCCGCTCACCACCATCGCCATCGCCGCCAAAGAGCTGGAGAACGGCGCGCGCCAGGCGGGCCGAGAGGACGACGCTGAAGACGCCAAGCTCATCGGCGAGGAGACCGCGCGCTGCCGGGAGATCCTCCAAGAGATCGCCGGGCGCGCTGGGACGGGGGTCGGCGAGGCCCCGGAGCGTGTGGACGGCGAGTGGTTGGAGGCCGAGCTTCGCCGCGCCTTGGGCGAGGCCCTCTCGGCGCGGGTCGACGTGGCCCATGGCCGCGACTTCTGGGCCACCTTGCCGCCGCGCACCTTCGGCCGGGCCGTCGTCACCTTGGTGCGCAACGCCCTGGAGGCTTCGCCCGACCCCCAGCGCGTGAGCGTGCAGCTCCGCCGGAGCGACGAGGCCGTCGAGGTGGAGGTGCTCGACCGTGGGGTGGGCCTCAGCGCCGCCGTCGCGGCCCGGGTGGGTGAGCCCTTCTTCACGACCCGCGCGCCGGGCCAAGGCTTGGGGCTGGGCGTGTTCTTGGCCCGGGCCTTCGTCGAGCAGACCGGCGGCGAGATGTCCTTGACCTCGGCGCCGGGCCGAGGCACCCGCGTGGTGATGCGCTGGCCCCTGCCCACATGAGCGACAACCGGAGGGAGAACGATGCCTGAGCTTCGCCCGACCTTGCTGGTGGTGGACGACGACGAGCGCCTTCGCGAGCGCCTGCAGCGCGCCCTGCGGGACCGTGGCTATGAGGTGCGCGGCGCGGGCTCGGCCAAAGAGGCCCTGAGCCTCGCCCGAGACGAGACGCCGGAGCACGCGCTCTTGGACCTGCGCCTTCCCGACGGCGGCGGCCTGTCGCTCCTGCGGGAGCTGCGAGAGCTCGACCCGACGATCAACATCGTCGTGTTGACCGGCTACGGCAGCATCGCCACGGCGCTGGAGGCCGTGCGCCTGGGCGCCACGCATTACCTCACGAAGCCCGCCGACGCCGACCAGATCGTCGCCGCCCTGCGCCGCCGCGAGCTCGGCGCCGGAGACGACCCGCCGCCGCCGCCCGACGTGGTGCCGTCGCTGGCCCGCGCTGAGCACGAGCACATCGAGCGGGTGCTGAACGACTGCGGCGGCAACGTCACCCAGGCGGCGAAGTTGTTGGGGCTGCATCGGCGGTCGCTGCAGAGGAAGCTGAGTAAGTATCCGCCGAGGCGTTAGCCCCCAAAGTGCGCCACCGTCCAAGGATGCTCATGGTGGTCAAGCGCGTCGGGCTCAACCACAAAGCCCGGGATCAGGCGGCTCAACAACCGTTGCATCGTGCGGTGGTCGCGCTGGCTCATCACGGGCAGCCCCGCGCGGTCCAAGGTCGCGGCCATCACGCCCATGCCGCGCTGGAATCGCCGGGGGGTGGCGTCGCGGGCGCCCAAAGAGATCACCTGGGTGCCACAGGCCGCGCTCATGTCGGTGAGCACGGCGAGCACGACGCCCTCACGCCTCGCGAGATCTAGGGCCTTCGCGGCGGCGTCTAAGATGCCGACCGTGCCGTCTTGGCCATCATCAAACAGGAACCTCGCCCGGCCCTCAATCGCCGCGTGGCCGTCGCCGTCGTGCAGGTCGGGCATTCGGCGTGGGGTGCCAAAGGCCATGTCTTCAGGGCAGACGGGCACCCAGCGGATGTTCTTGAGGCCCTTGAGCGGATCGAGGGCCCGCTCCATGCCGTAGCTGCTGCCGTCGATGCCGCAGCCCCAGGCCATCATGCAGCCGCTCACGAGGATCGGCCAGGGGCGCTGCTCGGTGGGGTCGGGCAGGGTGTCGAGGGCGTCCCAGACGCGGCGGAGGTGGGTTGGGGTCGGCAGCACGGGCTCACCTCACCGTTGGTAGAGCTGGGTGATGGCGGCGCCGTCGCCCTCGATGGCGGTGATGAGCAGCTTGCCGTAGCCTTTGGCGTCGTCGGGGGCGCGGATGCAGGCCATGTGGCCGCCGCCGAAGGTCACCCCAGGCGCGGCGGCGGTGATCGCCGGGATCAGCGGCGTCTCCGCGTTCGGGGCGAAGAGCTCAAGCCGCGCCTGAAGGGTGCCGGTGAGGACCACCGCCGCGGCGTAACAGCCGCCGAGCTCCATCTTCGCGGGGATGCTCAGGGTGGCGCCGGTGGTGAACGTCGCGCCGGAGGCGTGGCCGAGGCGCCGAAGGGTGATCTCGCCGCTCTGGGCCAAGGCGTCCAGGGTGGGCATCTGGGCGCTCATCTCCTCGACGCTGAACGGCAGCGCCGTGCCCTCGGGCTTGGCGTCGCCCATGGCGGGCACGTCTCCGCTGGGGCCTGAGGCCGTGCCGGCGTTGGGGTCGCCCGCCGCGCCTTCGCCGGTGAGCGCCGGGTCACCCGCACCCTCGACAGAGCTGACCTCGACGCAGCCCCAGAGGGTGAACGAGAGCAGCGCGGGGAGGAGCAGGGTGAGCATTGGCTCATCTCACGCCAGGGCCCGGGCAAAGTCAAGGAGTCTCGGCCTCGGCGGGGCTCCATCGGCACGCCGCGTAGCCGAGCACGGCGTTGTCGGCGACGGTGGACCGTTTAGGCGTCCAGCCCCGGGCCAGCCGCGCGTCGAGGAGCTCCTCAAGGCTCGGGT
>JBEAVX010000268.1:0-3076 GCA_041160755.1 Pseudomonadota bacterium | reverse complement strand
GCACGGACTCCTCCACCTACGGCGGCACGGACTGCAACGACAACAACGCCACGATCAACACCTCCGCCACGGAGACCTACTACGACGGCGTCGATGGCGACTGTGACGGGTCGTCGGACTACGACGCCGACGGCGACGGCCAAGACAGCGACGGCTACGGCGGCCTCGACTGTGACGACGCCGACGTCGGCGTGTACAGCGGCGCCGGGGAGACCTGGTACAACGGCGTAGACGACAACTGCGACGGCGGCTCGGACTACGATCAGGACGGCGACAGCTACGACAGCAGCGACTTTGGCGGCGACGACTGCGACGACACCCTCGACACGGTCTACCCCGGCGCCTCGGAGCTCTCCGACGGCCTGGACAACGACTGTGACGGCGTGAACGAGACCATCGACAGCGACGGCGACGGCGTCACCGATGAGACCGAACAAGACCTCGGCACCGACCCTGCGCTGGCCGACACCGACAGCGACGGCCTGGACGACGGCGACGAGCTCGACCTGAGCACCGACCCGCTGGACGCCGACAGCGACGACGACGGGCTCAACGACGGCGACGAGGTGAACACCGCCGGGACGGATCCGCTCGACGACGACAGCGACGACGACGGCGCCACGGACGGCGTCGAGGTCGGCGTCGGCACGGACCCGCTGGACGCGGACAGCGACGACGACGGGCTGAGCGACGGCGACGAGCTCAACAACTACGGCACCGACCCGCTTGACTCGGACAGCGACAGCGACGGCCTCAGCGACGCTGAAGAGATCAACACGACCGGCACCGATCCCAACAACGCCGACACCGACGGCGGCGGCGTGATCGACGGGGTGGAGATCCTGCTCGACGAGACCGACCCGCTGGACGGCACCGACGACATCTACGACACCCGCGACACCGACGCCGACGGCCTCACCGACAAGGAGGAGTTTGTGCTGGGCACAGACCCCGACGACGCCGACAGCGACGACGACGGGCTCAGCGACGGCGACGAGGTGCTCACCTACGACACCGACCCGCTGGACGCCGACCAGGACGACGACGGGCTGAACGACGGCGAAGAGATCGGGCTCTCGACGGACCCCCGCGACGCCGACACCGACGACGACGGCCTCGGCGACGGCGACGAGGTCAACACCCACGGCACCGACCCGACGAGCGCCGACACCGACGCCGACGGGCTCAGCGACGGCGATGAGCTCAACACCACCGGGACCGACCCGCTGGTCGCCGACACCGACGCCGACGGGCTCAGCGACGGCGACGAGCTCAACACCCACGGCACCGACCCCCTGGACGCCGACACCGACGACGGCGGGGTGACCGACGGCGAGGAGCTTGAGAACGGCACCGATCCGCGCAACGGAGAGGACGATCTCCCCGTCACCGACACCGGCGACCCGGTTGACACCGGCGCGGGCGACGTGAAGGGCGGCGGCGGCTGCGAGTGCGCGACGACCACGGCCCCGGCGCCTGTGGGCCTCGCCGGGCTCTTGGGCCTGCTCGGGGCGATGTGGGCGCGCCGCCGCCGCTGAGGTGGATCCGGCGGGCGTCGGGCCAAAGGTGGCCTGGCGCCCGATCGGGTGGACAGGTTTTGGCAGGGGATCGCCCTTGACAACTGAATGGCTGTCCAGGTATCACGGAGAGCAGACCTGAACGTGTGTTCGGGGATCTCGTGGAGCCTGGGTATGCTGAGCGCGCTGTCCATCCGAAACGTCGCCATCATTGACGCCCTCGACCTCGCCCTGAGCCCGGGGCTCAACGCCCTCTCCGGCGAGACGGGCGCGGGCAAGTCCATCGTGTTCGCCGCGCTGTCTTTGGTGCTCGGGGCCAAAGGCGGCGCGGAGCTCGTGCGAACGGGCGCCCCGGCCGCCGAGGTCACCGCGCGGTTTGTGCTGCCGCCGTCAAGCCTCGCCTGGTCGATGCTGCGCCAAGAGGGCCTGCTCGGCGACGGCCCGCCCCCCGCCGAGCTTGTGCTGCGCCGGGCCTTGCCCGCCTCGGGGCCCAGCCGGGCCTGGGCGCTCGATCAGCCGGTGAAGCTCGGCTTCCTGCGCCAGCTCGCCCCGGCCTTGCTCGACTTCGCCGGTCAGCACGCCCAGCAGGCCCTTCGGGATCCCGATCACCACCTGCTCTTGCTCGACCGCTTCGCGGGCTTTGGCCCCCTCGCCGAGCGCCTCGCCGCCGCCGTGCGAGGCCTCGCCGAGCGCCGCCGGGCCCTGGACCGCCTAGAGGACAACCAGCGCCACCGCGAGGAGCGCGCCGAGTTTCTGCGGTTTCAGCTCCGGGAGCTCGACGCGCTCAAGCCCAAGGCCGGTGAACGAGAGGAGCTCCTCGCCGAGCGTGACCTCCAGCGCCACGCCGTCGAGCTTCAAGGCCACGCCCGCCGGGCCGAGGCGCTCCTGTACTCCGGGGACGGCGCCGTGGTCGAGAAGTTGGGCTTGGCCGAGACGGCGCTTCAGGGCATCGCCGCCGTAGACCCGACGGCCCAGCCGCTCGTGTCCCAGCTCGCCGAGCTGCTCGTGGGCGCTGAAGACCTCGCCCGAGAGCTCAGCCGCCGCGCCCGGTCCTTGCGCCACGACCCGGCGCGGCTGGAGGAGATCGAGGGCCGCCTCGCCGAGCTAGAGCGCCTCAGCCGCAAACACCGCTGCGACCCAGACGGCCTCGTGGCCCTGCACAACCGGCTCAGCGGAGAGCTCGCCGACCTGGACCACGCCGACGAGCGCCGGGAGGAGCTGGCGACCCAGGTGAGCGCGGCCGAGGCCGAGGCCTTGGAGCTCGCGCGGCTCGTGCGTCGGGAGCGCATTCGGGCCAGCTCAGCCTTGGAGGAGGCCGTGGGCGCCCAGCTCCGGGGCCTCGCCATGCCCCACGCCTGCTTCCGGGTGGTGCTGTTGCCGAACACGGAAGGCGAGCCCACGTCGGGCGGCCTGCTCAACGAGCGGGGCCTCGACCGCGTCGAGCTTCACCTCAGCGCCAACCCCGGCGAGGAGCCCCGCTGCTTGGCCCGGGTGGCCTCGGGCGGCGAGCTGAGCCGGGTGCTGCTCGCCCTTCGGGTGGCGCTGCAGGCCGCCCAGCC
>JBEAVX010000266.1:0-12634 GCA_041160755.1 Pseudomonadota bacterium | reverse complement strand
CCCGGGGGATCTTCGCGATCGGGCCGCGGTCGATGATCGGCCGATCGTCCACGGCGACGGCTGGCAGGCCGATCCCCTCGGCGCCCCCAGGCGAGGGGAGGCGTGTGCGGCGGCGGTCGGGGCGCACGTTCTTGGCGGCGGTCTGCCGGTGCGGCGGTCGCCGGGGCTCAACGGCGAAGGGCGGCGGCGTCAGGTCCCGAGCGGGGGCGTCCTCGGAGTCGTCGTGGGCGTCCTCCTCTTCAGGCGGGTTGAGCGCGAGGAGGACATGCCGCTCGCCGTGTTCCCGGGGTTCGAGCATGAACAGGCGCATCGGCTGCCCTTGGGGGCGGCGCTCGGCGCGTAAGAGCGCGTCGTAGAGGCCCTGGCTGTGGGTGGCCAAGATCACCTGCACGCCGACGCTGGCGAGCAGATGGGCGGCGTGGGCGACGACCTCGACGCCGGTGTCGTCGAGGAAGACGTCGGGGGCGTCCCACAACAGCGTGCTGCCCGGCGCCAGCTCGCTGTTCTTGAGCAGGCGGGCGATCATCCCCAGCTTGAGCAGGCCCGGCGAGGCGTAGGCCCGGTCCAGCAGGATGAGCTGGCCGCGCCGAGCGACGTAGAGCTGGCCGTTTCGGGGGATCACCTGGCCGCCGATGAGCTGCTCGACGGGATCGAGCACCTCGCCCAGGGGCGGGCGCACCGCCCCGCTCGTGAGCCGCCGGCTGAGCATCCGTAAGGTCTCTAGGCTCGCGAGGTCCAAGGCCGCGCGGGAGGCGTCGTCGGGCTCGGGCAGGAGCGTCATCAGCTCGCCGGGCGGCAGGTACACCGGGCGGCGCGCCAGGTAGGCCTCGGGGCAGAGCAGCAGCTCGACCTCGCTCGGCGAGTGGCAGAGCACGGTGAACTCAAGCTCGCCCAGACCGGCGAGGGTCAAGCTGACGCCGCAGCGTTTGGAGCCCCGGTTGTGGTGCGTGAGGCGGAGGGGATCGCCCGACATCGTGCGGAACGCGCCGTTGAGCCCACGCAGAAGCTCGGCGGCGACCAGGGCCGGCGCGGGCTTGGCCGGGGCGTCGTGGCCCTCGGGGCGGGTGAGCGCGGTCATCGCCGCCCAGGCCAGCTTGAGCAGGTGGGTCTTGCCCGAGCCGTTCGGCCCAAAGAGCACGGTGAGCGGACCCGGCCGCAGCGCCGCCTCGGGGAATCGTGTGAAGTGCTCAACCGTGAGGTGTGTCAGCATGGCTCACCTGGACGCGGGGCTGAAGGATGGCGTGGAGCTCATCCTGGAGGTCGGGGAACTGGCCACCCATCGCGGCGTGGCGGCTCTGGCCATCGTCGGTGGCGAAGTCGATCAAGAGCGCATGCTGGAGCGCGTCGTCTTGGGTGGCGAGCACAGCGGACACGGCGCTCGGGTAGAGCGCGGAGAGCTGGCGGACGTGCCGACGGAGCTGGTCCTCGACGCTCTTCACCTTCGCGGTGATGCGCGCGCGCTCCCTGTGCGCGCTGAGCGCGTCGCTGAAGGTGCCCCTCACCTCCAAGGTCTGCAACCACTTCGACGTGGGGGGCACCGGCGGGAGCAGGGGCTCGATGATCTTGAACATCTCATCGGCCAAATCGGGCGTCTCGCTGTGCGGGCTCCAGGCCTGGACCTGGGCCGCCCACGCCGCGCGCATCCCCTCCACCGCCTCGGCGCCGCTGTGCTGGCGCAGCTCATCCCACAGGCAATTCAGGGCGAACTTTGCTTCATCCTCCGTGTCGCGCAGCTCAAACAGCTTGTGCAGCATGAACTTCGAGAGGGCGGGGCCCTGATCCGCGATGTCCATGACCCGCTCGGCGTGCTCAAAGAGCCGGTCTTCATCCTCCAGGGGGCCCAGCGGCCTGCCCGTCCACAGCGCGCGGCGCAGGAGCCACGCGACGGTGATCCACTCCGCGTCGGTGGATGGGATGTGGCTCACGGGGGTCGCCTCGCCAGAGGACTGGGAAGAGGCAGGCTATCGAGCAGAGGGATCACGAGCAAGGCAAAAATTGATAGAACCGCCAATGGCGCCGACGGTGATCTCCGCCGCTGGAGCTGCCCAGGTCGGCCCGGTCCGCCCGGGCAGAATTTGACCTAGCGTCTTGAATCAGGCGGAGAGGTGAGCGGCGAGGAGGGCCTCGATCTGCGCGTCCTCCTCTTGTTGGGCGAGGGACTCACCGGAGGCGGCGAGGGTGTCGCCTTGCCGCGCGTGGCTCTCGCCGCGCTCGTCGAGGCTCAGCCCAAAGAAGCGCGCGTCTGGCGGCGCGTCTTGGCCCAGCGCGCGGAGCATGAACGCGCTGTGGGCGCTGACGAAGACCTGCACCCCAGACCGCGCCAGGCGCGCCAAGGCCGCGCTCATCACCCGCATCGCCCGGGGGTTGAGCTGCTCGTCCGCGCCGTCGATCAAGAGCGTGGCGCCGGGGTTGAGGTGGTGGGTCAACATCAGCCGGGCCAAGGTGCCGAGCTTGAGGTGCCCCGCGGAGCTCGCGCCGACCTCCAGGTGCCGCGCCGTGCCGATGGCGCGCAAAAAGAAGCCCTGCTCGTCCTCCAGCACCACCTGGGCGCCGATGTGGGCCTCGATCGGCGCCGCGAGGGCGTTCACCCGGGGGTCGCGTGGGCCTCGTTTGAGCGGGCGCTCCAACATGCGGCAGGTGGCGAGGGTCGGCGCGTCGAGGCGAGCCGCGAGGCCCGGCTCGCGCACCGGCGCGACGGTGAGCAGCTCTTGTGGGGGCAGGTAGATCGGCGGGGCGTGGTGGAGCGGCGAGGTCGGGCGCTCAGACACCTGAACCACGCCGTCGGGGCGCCCGGTCTGGTTGGTGAAGCCCAACGCGCCGCCGGCCCGCCAGCTCACCTGCGCGCTCATCAGGGCCGTGCCGCGCTGGCGGCGGGCGACACGGCCGGGATCCCCGTGGAGCGGGCCAAACGCGCCGACCAGGCCGTCGTGAAGCGCGCGCTGGAGGCCCTCGTCGCCCGCCTCTGCGCCCGCGCTCGCGGCGTTGAGCGTCACCCACAGGAGCTTGAGCAGGTGGGTCTTCCCGGCGCCGTTGTCGCCGTGCAGGACGTTCAGGCCGCCAAAAGAGAGGTTCGTTCTCTCAAACACGGAGAAGTTCTTCACGCGGAGGGTCTGCAGCATGGCCGTCTGTGTCGCCGAGTTCATGGGGCGCTCAGACCCTAACCTGGGGCCCCTGGGCCCTCGTCCGTCGAACCATCAGAATTAAGATCAATCTCAGTTTTGTAAGTACACGCGCCCCCGCGCAGGTTGAGGCCACGTCCCTCGCCCTGCGGCGCCCACCCGGCCGCGCTGCGCCTCGGCGTGAGCGCCCAACCCAGGCTCAGGACGGCTGCATCGGGAGGCTCAGGGTGAAGCGGCTGCCGCGACCGGGCTCGGACTCCACGGCCATCGCGCCGCCCATTCGCGCCATGAGCTGCTGGGCGATCCACAGGCCGAGGCCCGCGCCGCCGGCGCGCCGGGTGTCCCCACGCTCGACCTGGCTGAACTTGCGGAACAGGCGCGGCAAGGCCTCGGGGGGGATGCCGCGCCCGCTGTCGGCGACGCTCAGCTCGATCTGGCCGAGGTGTGTGCGGCCCTCGACGCGGATGAAGCCGCCTTCAGGGGTGAACTTCTGGGCGTTTGAGAGCAGGTTTCCCAGCACCTGACGAAGCCGGAAGGGATCGACCCGGGCGTGAAGCCCATCAAGCGGCGTGAGATCGAGCTCCAGGCGCTGCCCGCGCGCCTCGACGCTCGGCCGCATCGCCTCGGCGACCTCGGCGGCGAGGGGCCCCACGGCGACCTCCTCCAGCTCCAAGGGCAGCTCGTCCCGGTCGAGGCGCGTGGCGTCGAGCAGGTCTTGCACCAGCCTGCGCAGCGCCCCGGACTGATCTCGCACGGTCTCTAAGGCGACGCGCTGCTTCTCGGCCAAGGGCCCGAGCCGCTCGGCCAAGAGCAGGAGCACGAAGCCGTCAATGGACGTCAGCGGCGTCTTGAGCTCGTGGGTCACCGTCGAGAGAAAGTCTTCTTTGACCTGGGCGATCTCCATCGCCTCGCTCACGTCGCGCAGCACGGCGATGTAGGCCCGGCGCACGCCCAAGGCGCGGTTTCGCGTCGGGAACACCCGCAGGGAGAGGTGCCGCGCGCGGTCGGACCGCGGGAAGATCGACAAGGGCAGCGCGGTCTCCTCGTTGAGCGCGGCGCGGAAGAGCTGCTCGGGGAGCTCGGGGAACACGGCCTTGAGGCTCACCCCCTGGTGCAAGAGCGCGCCGACGCTCGGCAGGCCGTCGAGGAGCACCGCGGCCTGGGGGTTGTACTCCAAGGCGCGTAATTTGTCGTCGAGGAAGATCACGCCGTCGCCCAGGGCCCCGAGCATGGTGCGGCTGCGCTCGTTGGAGCGTTGGGCCTCGGTCATGGCCTCTTGGAGATCCTGTCGCATCCGCTCCAAGGCGCGGCCGAGGTGCTCAAACTCCTGCGCGCCGCCGATCTCGCCCACGGGCTCGTCGAGGCCCCCTTCAGCGAGGCGCCGGGCGGCGACGCTCAGGCGGAGCAGAGGCACGCTGAGCACCTGGCGGAGCTGCAAGGCGCTGGCGACGACGCCCACGGCGACGACCATCGCCAAGGCCATGATCAGCGGCAAGAACCGCACGATGCCCTCGGTGGGGCCGTCGCCGGGGAGATCGTTGAGGTGCGCCACCAGCGCGCCGATCACGCCAACGAGCACGACAGCGTTGAGCGCTGAGGCGAGCAGCACGACGCTGAGGCGAAAGCGCGCCGAGTCTTTGGGCAAGGCGAGGGGAGAGTGCGCGTCCTGCGCGACGGTGGAGGGGGGGATCATGGCCCGAGTGTATCGGATCCCCGAGGCCCCGCGCGCGCTGGGCCGTCGGCTCAGTCAAACGGCGCCCTCAGCTCCTCCCACACGATCCGCTCCCAAGGCCGCGCCCAGAGCTGCAGGGCCTCGACGACGCTCGGCGGCAGGCGGTGCCCCACCCGGGACTCCAGCACCGCGAGCAGGGTCGTCAGCGGGACGAAGCCCAAGGCGCGCTCTAGCTCCGCGCGGCCCAGGCGTAGGCGATCGACGACGTCGCGGCTCACCGGGCTCGTCGCCAGCTCGATGAGGAGCCGCTCCCAAGGCGGGAGCGCCCCCGGCGGCACGACCAGCTCCAGATCGGCGCTCAACAACAGGCGCGGCGTCGGGCCCGTGGGGTCGAGCCCCGCCCACACCCGGCCCTCGGCCGTCGCGGCGAACACCCCCGGCGCCCGGGTGACGAGGCCCAGCCGCGCCAAGGCGTCGATGGCGCGGCTGAGCAGAGGCCCCTCGACCTCGTCAAAGCCGTCGTCGTCGTACAAGATCGGCGTGGCCTCGGGGGGGCAGGGGTAAAACCGGGCGCCGACCTGGCCCCACGGCGCGAACAGCAGGTCGCGGTGCTGCTCGGCGAGGAGCGCCCGGAGCACGACCTCGTCGATGGCCTCGTCTCCGGCGGCCCGGAGCGCGGCGCGCAGCGCGGGGATGAGGGGCCGGGCGTCTTGCTCGACCACCCGCCGGGCCAGGCCATCAAACCGCGCGGAGGGGCCCTGGCTCAACAAGCGCTGCACACGCTGGGCGGGCAACAGCGCCCGGCTCAGCGGATCACACTCCCACAAGCCCAGGGCCTCGACCACCCGCGCCGCCAGCTGCCACCGGGGGCTGGCGTGGGTGAGGCGTCCATCGCGGCTGAGGTTTGGGTCCATGAGCCGGCGGCCCAGGCGCCGCGCCCCGGCGACGTCGGGGTGGCCATCGACGGTGCGGCGAAGGCCCGCGGCGGCGACCCCGGCCAAGAACACCGCGACGTCTTGCTCCAGGGCCAACAGCGACGGCCCACGCTGGGCGAGATCTGGCGGCGGCGGCATCACCGCGTCCTCGAAGGCGTAGGCCACGGGCGCGGGCTCGGGCAGGCCCGGGGCGAGGCGGTAGCGGCCCCAGCGCGGCAGGCGCTCGTCGTCCAGCGCGGTGATCAGCCCGACGTTCACCAAGGTGTCCACCGCCCGGGCCTCGCCGTGGGGATCCCAGGCGCGGGTGCCCAAGAACACGCCCTCTTCAGCGAGGCGAAGGGCCCGGGTGAGCACGGCGAGGAGCTTGGGCGGCAGGTCGTCCAGCGCCCGGCGGGCGGGGGCGGCCTCGGTCTCGGTGGGCTCCTCCGGCGCGAGCGCCCGCACCCGCAGCGACTCTCCCCGGGCCTTCAGCGCCCGCTCCAAGGGGCCCTTGAGGCGCACGCCCACATGGCGCAAGCAAGGATCAAGCTCGGCGAGGGTGTGCGCTCGCACCGGGGCCAGGGCCTCCAAGGACGCCCACACCGAGGGCTCAGCGACACGAAGTCGGGCGAAGGTGAGGGGGAGCGGGATGGGGACCTCTGGCGGCTCCACAAGCTGCGCGCCGTCGGCGACGCGGCAAGGGGGCCGCGCCCGGCGTGGCGGTCAGCGCCCCTCGTCGGGCTCCGCCGGGGCCTGGCGATCCCGCATCGTCTCCGCGTCCCAGCCGCCCTCGCCCAAGACCTGCTCCCGGGCGCGGTCGGCGGCCAAGGTGCGCTCCAAGAGCGCCACGCGGTCCCGTGCGGTGCGCATGAGCCGCTCTTGGTCGTGGCGCACCGCCGCCATCTCGACGATGCTGCGCTCGTCCACCCGGCGGAACATCTGCGCGGCGCGGTGCGCCCGGTGCGACGACTGCCCGAGCAGCCGCAGGGCGTCTACGCCCACCCGCAGCGCCGTGTCGAAGGTCTCACGGTAGACGCCTTCGACCTTGGCCTCCATGAGATCGTAAGCCTCCGCGCGGCCCCGGGCCCGGGCGAGGATGGCGAGGTTCGGGAAGTGGGTCTGGGCGAGGTGAACGATCTGCATACACTTCTCATGGTCGTCCACGGCGACGATCAACAGCCGCGCCCGTGCCGCCCCAGCGGCGGTGAGCAGGTCGAGGCGGCTGGCGTCGCCGTAATACACCCGGTTCCCGAAGCGCCGCAGCATGTCGATCTGGTCGCCGTCTACGTCTACGGTCGTGGTGCCGACGCCGTTCGCGGTGAGGAAACGACCGGGGATCTGCCCGAATCGCCCGTACCCGGCGATGATCACCGGCTGGCCATGATCCTCGATGTCGGACTCCCGGGCCGGCGGCGCCACGGCGACGAGGCGGGGCAGCACCACACGCTCCACGAACAGCAACAGCAAGGGCGTGGCCGCCATCGAGAGGGCGGTCACCGCCAACAGCGGCTTGGTCTGCTCCGGCGTGAGCACGCCCTCCCGGGCGGCGAAGCCAAACAGCACAAACGCGAACTCGCCCACCCCCGCGAGGGCCGCGGCGAAGATCGCCGTCTGGTCCTTCGCGACGCCCCAGGCCCGGCCCAGGCCGACGAGCAAGGCGCCTTTGAGCGTGAGCACCCCGGCGAGCAGGCCGAGGATGACCAGGGGGGACTGCATCACCACGCCGACGTCGATGGCCGAGCCGACGGCGATGAAGAACACGCCCAAGAGCAGGCCCTTAAACGGCTCGATGTCGCTCTCTAGCTCGTGCCGGTACTCGCTCTCGGCGAGCACGACCCCGGCCAAGAACGTGCCCAAGGCCGCCGAGAGCCCCACGAGCGTCATGAGCTGGGCCACGCCGACGACGAGCAGCAGCGAGGCCGCGGTGAACATCTCCCGCAGGCCCGTGCGGGCGACGAGGCGGAAGAACGGTCGGCCCAGAAAACGCCCGCCGACGACGACGGTGGCCACGGCGCCGAGCACCAACAGCGCGTAGGCCCAAGGCGCGAGCCCGTCGGCGAAGGACGCGCCGTGGTGCGCCTCGCCGCCGGTCGGCGTGTGGGTGGCCAAGGCGGGCAGCAGCGCGAGGATCGGGATGACGGCGAGGTCCTGGAACAGCAGCACCGAGAACGCGCTCTGCCCCGACTCCGCCCGGCTCAGCCCCCGCTCGTTGAGCGACTGCAGGGCGATGGCGGTGGACGACATCGCCAAGATGAGCCCCAACGCGGCGCCTTCACGCCAAGAGAGGCCCACAGCCATCGCGCCGACGGCGATCAGCGCGGCGCTGCCGACCACCTGCAGGCCGCCGAGGCCGAAGATCGGCCCCCGCATTCGCCACAGTCGGCTGGGCTGGAGCTCCAGGCCCACCAAGAACAGCATCATCACCACGCCGAACTCGGCGAAGTGCTGCACCTCCTCCCCCTCGTCGCCGATGAGCCCGAGGCCCCACGGCCCGATGGCGAGGCCCGCGCCGAGGTAACCCAGCACAGATCCCAGGCCCAAGCGGCTGGCGATGGGCACGGTGATCAAGGCGGCGGCGAGGTACACCGTCGCTTGGGTCAAGAAGTCGGCCTGGGTCATGGGCTCACCTCGGCGGAGAGGGCGCGGAGGCGGTCAGCGTAGCGTCGCCCGGCCTCGGCCAAGGCGCCTGGATCGTCGCGGAGCGCGCCGTGGACGACGAAGGGCTCGGCCCAGCGGAGCTTGCAGAGGTGGGCGGTCTGCTCCAGGGGCCGCAGCAGCTCGGGGATGGTGAAGCGGTTCACGCCGTCGGGCTGGTACGCGGCCTCGCCGCCGCCGGTGGTCAAGGCGCAGAGCAAGGTCTTGCCCTCCAAGGCGCGCCCCCCAGGCCCATAGGCCCAGCCGAACTCCAGCACCAGATCCAGCCACTGCTTCACCAAGGCCGGGGCGCTGTACCAATAGAACGGGAACTGGAGCACGATGAGCGGGTGCGCGCTCAAGAGCGCCTGCTCACGCTCGGCGTCGATGTCGAAGTCGGGGTAACAGTCGTACAGATCATGCACGGTGACGCCGTGCACCCCTCGGGCGGCCTCGATGAGCGCGGCGTTGGCCCGGCTGCGGTGCAGCGTCGGGTGAGCCAAGAGCACCAGCGCGCGGCCAGACGGCTCGGGCGGTGCGCGGAACGAAGGGCGGGACGGGTGGCGCATCGGCCACGTTTAACTGATCGTTGGCGCGCGGCGCCCGCTCAGCCGAACATCCACAGCGTGAGCACGACGGCGGAGACCACCAGCCCCACAATCCAGGACCAGGGCGTTGATCCGCTCGCCTCGGCCTGAATCTTCAGCAGGCGAGCCCGCCGGGCGACCCGCTCCGGCGGGTCAAACACCGCCACGTCCTCCGCTGTCCAGCGGGCCGACGCCGGCACCTCGATCGGGCCGCCGTAGACCTCAAATCCCTCCACCGCCCGCAGCGTGAAGCCGGGCGCGCGGCGTCGGGTCATCGTGAAGCCGCCGGGAAGCTCCAGCCTGTCCGTGGTGGCGGCGTTGAGCGCGGCGACGATCGCCTCCCCTTGGGCGCGGCCCTGCTCGGCCAAGGCGTTGATCTCGGCCAGCTCTCGCTCGTGGGAGGCGAGATCGGCGTCGCAGAGCCGCGAGGCCGTGTCCGCCAGATCGGCGTCAAAGAGGGACCACTCACCGCCGGAGATCGTCTGCAGAATTTGATCGTAGACGAAGGCCATGTCGTCTTCGATGGGGTCGTCACCCTCTCCGTCGTCGTGGTTCGGGTCCGTGCAGGCCGTGGACCCGAGGCTGGCGTCGTCTCCGGAGAAGCCCCGGGTGACGCCGCCTTGGTGAAGGGTGATGCCGCCGCCCCCGGCGCCCCGGTGGTACGCGATGAGGAGCGCCGTGTCCCCCGCCTGGAGCGCCTTTGTGGCGACATGCTCCGCCACAGACACCAGCCGGGCCTCGCCGAGCCGCGCGGCGAGCAGCGGCAGGTTCGTGAGGTTGAGCCGCCGCTCTGGGAGCTGATGCCCATGTCGCTCGGCGACCGCCCGGGGCAAAAACCAGCGCTCGTCTTTCCACTCCAAGATGTCCATCCGCGCGGCTTTGCCCGCGAGGGGGCCCATCACCACCTCAGCGGACCCAACGCCGCCCCAGAGCTGCGGGTCGATGGCGATGAGTCCGGGGATCACGAGGGGATTGGGCATCGGGGCTCCTCATTCGAGCCGTCCGACTTAACCGGTCGCGGGAGACCGCGATGGAGACTGCGACGGAGACTCAGGGGTGCGCAGCCGCTCCAGCCCATCCAGGATCAACCCCAGACCGAAGCCAAGCTCTTGTAGGCCATCGTGTTGGCGCGACGCGACCTGCACGGTGAGGGCGTGCATCGCCGGGTACTGCGCGGCGGAGAGGCTCGGGAGGTAGCTCGCGGCGGCGTCGGCGTACTCGTTGGGGGCGAAGGGGAAGTTGAGGCGCTGCAAGGTGAAGCCGTAGATGAAGCAGTCCATCGCGTTCCAGGCGTGATCGGCCATCGGCAACGAGAAGCCGGCTTGGGTGAGGCAAAGGAGCGTGGCGTCGATGTAGGCCAACATCGCCGGGCTGACGTTCACCCGGCTCATCAAGAGCCCGCAGGCCCAGGGGTGCCGCATCAAGACGCTGTGCGCGGAGCGCGCCCGACGCTCCATGGCCTCCCGCCACGGCAGGCCCGTCGACGGCGCCTCGATCTCGGCGACGACGAGCCCCACCATGCCGTCGAGGAGGTCCTCCTTGTCCTTGACGTGGTTGTAGAGCGACATCGCCTTCACCCCCAGCGCGGCGCCCAAGGCGCGCATGGTGAGCGCGTCGAGGCCGTGGGTGTCGGCGAGGGTCAACGCGGCGTAGAGCACCCGGTCGCGGGTGAGCGGCTCGCGGGGCGGCGTGGCCTCGGGGGCGGTCTTCAACGGGGGCTCCTCTGCGTCTCGGCGCTCACCGGTACCACGATCTTGCCTCGGGTGTGGCCCGCGCCCATGCGGTCGAGGACCTCGGGCAAGGCGTCGAGGTCGAGCCGGTCGCTGATGTCGGGGGTGATCGACCCGGCGGCGACCAAGGCGCAGAGCGCGTCGAGATCCGAGACCGTGGGCTTGTTCATCAACGGCACAAAACGCTCCGTCGAGCCTAGGTTGGACAAGAGCCCACGCAGGATGGGGAACATCGGGCCGAAGACGGCGTTGTCTTGGCCGCCAGCGCCGAAGACGAGGCGACCGCCGGGCTTGAGCAGGCCCCGCCGCGTGGCGAGGGGCTCGGCGCCGACCAGATCGAGGATCACGTCAAACCGGCCGGGAGACTCGGCGAGGCGCTGCGTGGTGTAGTCGATGACGTGCTGCGCGCCCATCGCCCGAACCCCCGCGACGTTCTTCGCGCTGCACACCCCGGTGACCTCGGCGCCGAGGTGGCGGCCAAGCTGCACGGCGAAGCCGCCGACGCCCCCGGCCGCGCCGATGACCAACAGCGACTCCCCGGCCTTGAGCTGCCCCGCGTCGCGGAGGCCCTGCAGCGCCGTCGTGCCCGAGACCGGCAAGGTGGCGGCCTGCTCAAAGCTCACCCCGGCGGGCTTCTTCGCCAAGGCGCTCGCCGGCGCGCAGACCTGCTCGGCGAAGGCGCCCCGGTTGATCTCCCCGAGCACCTCGTCGCCGACCACAAACCCGGTGACCTCAGCGCCGACGGCCATCACCCGCCCAGCGATGGCCATGCCCGGGATCGGCCGGTTGGGCCGCGCGAAGCCGTACCCCGCGAGGCGCACGGCGTAGGGGGTGCCGGTGAGCAGGTGCCAGTCGCCCCGGTTGAGCGCGGCGCTGACCACCTGCACCAGCACGGCGTCCGGCGTGAGCGTCGGCGTCGGCACTTCAGCGACGCGGAGCGCGGCGGCGCCGCCGTACTCCGATTGGATCAGCGCGCGCATGGTGCGGGCGGGGTTGGCGGTCAGGGCGCTGGTCGGAGCGTTCATGGTGGGCCTCATGCTTACGTTGTAAGTTTACACCTTAAACGTACAATGTAAGTCTGTCAAGCGCCGCGCCTGGAGGACCGCCTCCGCTCAGCCCTTGGCCATCGTGTCCCAGCGCCGCTGCATCTCCGCCGGGCTGACCTCCTCGACGCTGTGACCGACCATCCACTCGTGCCCGAAGGGGTCGCGGAAGGTGCCGCTGCGCTCGCCGTAGAACTGGGTCTGGGCCGGGCGCAGCAGGGTGCCGCCCGCCGCGACGGCCCGGTCGAGGAGCGCGTCGGCGTCGTCGACGTGCAGGTGCACGCCCAGGCCCGCCGCGCCCGTCGGCGCGTGGATGCCGAGCTCGGGGTACGCCGCCGAGAGCATGATCACCACGCCCGGCGCCAGCTCCAGCTCGGCGTGACCGACCCGCCCGTCGGCGGGATCGATGAGCCGGAAGCGCTCCTTCGCGCCGAACACGCGGATGTAGAACTGAATCGCCGCGTCCCCGTCGGAGACGCGCAGGTAGGGGTAACACTCGTGGACGGCCATGTTCACCTCTCAGGGTGGGTCGTCTGTACCTTCGCCTCAGGGCTCGGGCTTGAACAAATCGGCGCCGAGGAGCGGGACGTGGTTTGGGCCGCCGTGGCGTCGGGCGCGCCAGGTGGTCGGCGTGATCCCGACGATGGCGCGGACCTCTCGGCAGAGGTGGGCGTGGTCGGCGAAGCCCGCGAGGGCGGCGACGGTGGACCAGTCCCCCTCGACCTCCGCGAGGCGCAGCGCGCGCTGAAGGCGGCGCAGCCGGGCCCAGGCCACGGGCGACACGCCGATGGCGTCGTCAAACCACTGCCCCAGGGTGCGGGGCGACCGCCCGATCCCCCTCGCGGCGGCGCCGACCGAGGCCCCGCCGTCCATGGCGGCGAGGGCCTCGCCGAGCCCCGGCGGACAGGCCGCGAATCGTCGCCGCTCGACGAGCG
>JBEAVX010000252.1:0-3576 GCA_041160755.1 Pseudomonadota bacterium | reverse complement strand
AAGATCAGGTGCGCATCGCCGCGGCGATTCGCACCTGATCTTTGGCGAGGATCTATTCAGGCATCGGCGGAGGGGACCAGGTGGCCTTGAGCTTGGCCTCGTGCAGCAGGCGCAGCGCCACCCGTTTGCGGGGCTGGGGCACGATCAAGACCGCGAGGCCCTTTCGACCGGCGCGCCCAGTGCGGCCGCTGCGGTGGAGCAGAGCCTCGGCGTCCAAGGGAAGATCGGCGTGGATAACCAACGCCAAGTCGGGGAGGTCGAGGCCACGGGCGGCGACGTCGGTGGCGACGAGCACCCGGGCGCGGCCGTCGCGCAGCGCCTGCAAGGAGCGGCTGCGCTCGGCCTGGGTGAAGTCGCCGGAGAGCGCTGTGGCCGAGAAGCCGCGCTCCATGAGCCGGGCGTGGAGGTGATGCACGGCCTCGCGGGTAGAGACGAACACCAAGGCGCCGGGGGCGTCCACGAGCCGAAGCACGTTCACCACGGCGCGCTCACGCTCCGCCGGGGAGACGAGCACGGCGCGGTACTGGATGTCGGCGTGGGCCTGGCCGGAGGACACCGCGAGGCGCTCGGCGTTCTTCTGGTAGCGCTTCGTGAGGCCGAGGATGCCCTCGGGCAGGGTGGCTGAGAACAGGAGCGTGCGGCGCTCGGCGGGGGCGGCGGTGAGCAGCTTCTCAAGCTCCTCCCGGAAGCCCATGTCGAGCATCTCATCCGCCTCGTCGAGCACGATGGCGCGCAGCGCCTTGAGATCCAGAGCGCCGCGCTCCAGGAGATCCACGAGGCGGCCGGGGGTGCCCACCACGATGTGCTGGCCGTCGGACAGCGCGCGGAGCTGGCGCCGCATGTCGGTTCCGCCGACACACACGCAGACGCGGCCGCCAGCGGGGCGGTAGAGCCAGGACAGCTCACGCTCGACCTGCATCGCCAGCTCACGGGTGGGCGCGATGACGATGGCGAGGGGTGACGGCGCGTGCGGGAGGCGCTCGGCGTCGCCGAGGAGCGTCGGCGCCAGGGTCAGGCCGAAGCCGACGGTCTTGCCGGAGCCGGTCTGGGCGGAGACGAGGAGATCCCGCGTCTCAAGCCCCTCCTTCAGCACGGCGGCTTGGACAGGGGTGGGCTCGGCGTAGCCGCGCTCTTCGAGGGCGCGGCGGAGGGCAGGATGGGCGAGGTCGAATGACATGGCGCGAAGCTAACCTGTCCCCTCACGCACGGAGCAGAAATCCTCCCCGTCACCTCACGGCCCGCCAAGCTCCGTGGGGATCACCCGCGCCTCCAACAACGAGCCCTCCCAGGTGCTCGGGATGACCATGCCCTCTAGCTCTAAGGCCACGCCCTGCACGCTCCTGACGCCACCGCACTGGAAGATCCCGGTGCCGGGGGTCACCGGGCAGCGCACCTTCTTGCCGTCCGAGGTGACCACCACGAAGAGCCGCCCAAAGAGCTTGTCGATGCTCATCACACGCCCGGAGAACCCGGCGTTGAGGGCCCCAGCGCTCGAAGACGGCGGCTCGGTGCGCTCGGGCCGGGTCTCGTAGAGCTGGAAGAGGATCACCCCCGTGCCGTCCTGCAGCTCCTCCCGCCGCACCGCGACCGGCGCCAGGATGGCCTCGACGCGGGCGAGCTCCTCGGCCCGATACGACGCCTTGTCGACGACGACGTACTTGAGGCCCTCGCCCATGAGCCAGGCGAGGTCGGGGCCATAGGCGTCGGCGGGCAGCAAGGCCGAGCCGGGGACGCCGCGCCCGTAGGCCTGCAACGCGAGGTCGGTGAGGTTCTTGGGGGTGAGCCCCGTCGCGCCGGACCGCGCGGCGAGGGTGACGAGGTTCGGCTTGTACCAACCGGCCTTGCCCATGAGCGTCTGGAGCGCGAGGTGATCCGCCGAGGCGATGTCGGCGGTGAGGCTAGCGAACACTGGGGTCTGGCTGCGCAGCTCTTGGCGCTCGCCAGGGCGCTCGATGGGCACCATGAGCACGGCGCAGTCCTCGTCGTCCTCGGCGATCTGGGCCACGAAGCTCGGCGCGGGCAGCTCCAAGAGCGGGTACGCCAGGCGCCAACCCCCGGCGATGGCGCCCCACCAGGCCAACCACGCGGCCACCGGCAGGCTCAGAAGCCCCTCCAGCGCGGGCTTTCGCAGCACCTCGCTCAGCCCGACCCCCGCCGCCGCGCCCCAGGCGACGGCCAAGGGCGCCATGAACCGTCTTGGGAACCGCACGACCTCGCCGATGGGGCTCTCCGCCCAAGGCCGCGCGAGGTTGTCGTCGAGCGCCAAGAGCAGGTACACCCCGCCCAAGGCCGTGAGCCAAGGGGCCTTCCGCAGCGCCAAGAGCGCGCCCAAGGCGAAGACGATCCAGTGGGGCCACGGCGGCGCGTAGAGGTCGCCCACCCGCCAACCTCGGGCGCCGGGGCTCATGGCGAGCTGCTGGAGCAGGTCGAGCTGGGCGGCGTTCGTGGCGCGCAGGGCCGCTGGATCCGACTCGCCCGCCGTCGCCATGGCCGCCGTCGCGCCCTGGAGCACAGGGCTCAGCGGGATCGCCAGCAGCCCCAGCCCCACGGCCACGGTGAGCGCCGCCGCCGCCGCGCCAAGCAGGCCCTCACGCCGCCGCAGCCCCGCCAAGGCCGCGATCACCGCGAGCGCCGTGAAGCTCCCGTAGTAGACCGACTCCAGGCAGGTCAGCACAAAGAGCAGACCCGTGATGACGCCCCAGCGCCAGCTCCCAGCCACGGCGCGCACCATCGCGCCCAGGGTGAGCGGCACCCAGCCCACCGCCAGGATCTCCAGCGTGCCGTCGCGCAGGGCCCCGCCCAAGAGCGGCTGCGTCGCGGCGAGGGCCCCGGCGATGGCCGCCCCACCCCAGCCGCCGCCCAAGGTGCGCACCAGCCACCCCGTCGCCCAGGCCGCGAAGATCGTGTGCAGGCACACCAAGGCCGTGATCGCCGTCGCCGCCCCGAAGACCCAGGTGATGGGCGCGACGGCGATCAGCGACACCGCGGGGAACACCAAGGCGTCCACCCCGGCGGGGAAGTTCACCAGCGTAGTCGAGAACGGCCAGCCCGGAAGCTCCGCGGCCACGAGCCAAGCCGACCACCAGGCCCGCAAGACGTCCGAGCCCGGCTCCCCCGGCAGGTGGGTGCCGAGGCGCTGCATGGCGGGGCCGTGGAGCAGCGCGGCGAGGCAGACGCAGAAGCCGAGGCCGATCCACGGCGCGCGCTTGAGCAAGAGTTCTTGGGTCTCAGGCCAGGTGAGGCGCTTCATCTTGATGCACCTTGGATGGTCATGTCAGCCGCCGTATCCGCGTCGCCGGACGATGATCTCGCGCATGATCTCCGTCGTCCCGCCGCCGAGGGGCAGAAGCCGCGCGTCGCGGTAGAGCCGCTCGACGAGGTGGTCTGCCATGTAGCCATGTCCACCGAAGATCTGAACCGCCTGATCGCAGACCCACAGACACGCCTCGACGGCGTGATTCTTGGCCATGGCGACCTCCGCGACGACGTCTTCGCCCCGGCGCGCGCGCTCGGCGACCACCGCCACGAAGGCCCGGGCGGACTCTTCCCGGGTGGCCATCTCGGCGAGGCGGTGGC
>JBEAVX010000199.1:0-4578 GCA_041160755.1 Pseudomonadota bacterium | reverse complement strand
CAGCGCTCACTCTGCGCTGGATTCGGGACGAGGCCTGGCGACACCTCAAAGCCTCAGGACGCGGCGGGCTCAGCGGCGAGGCGCTCGTGGGGCTGGCCACCTCCGTCACCCTCGGCGAGCGCACCCGCGCCCAGGCCCAGGCCGCGCTTCGAGCCCTCATCACCGGGGTGGAGGCGCCGCCCCCCGAAGCGGCGGAGGCCATTGACCTCCCGACCCTCGTTCAAGCCTTGTTCACCGAGGCCCCGGACCTCGCCGCGCGCCTCAAGGCCGGGGAGACCCGCCTGGAGGCGCACTTCATCGGCCAAGGTCTGCGCCGAGGCCAAGGGGCCTGGAGCGCGTCGGAGGTGGCCTTGGCCCTCCGCGCCGCCGCCAAGCCGAGCTGATCCAGCGCAGCCTCTGGCGCTGCAGAGGTAGAATCTCGCCGCGCCCCAGCCCACACCACCCCTGGGGCGCCGGAGCCCCGATGTCCGAGCGAGTCACCGGCCAGGCCCTCACGATTCAGTTCGACGGCCAGAAGTGTATTCATTCGCGCAACTGCGTGTTGAGCCTGCCCCAGGTCTTCCGGGCGAACGTCGAGGGGCCCTGGATTCACCCCGACGCCGCGAGCCCTGACGCCGTCGCCGCCCTCGCCGCGCGCTGCCCGTCCGGCGCCATCGTCGTCGAGCGCCACGACGGCGTCCCCGACGAGCAGCCCTCGGGTCGAAACGTCATCGCCGTGCTGGAGAGCGGCCCCTACGCCGTCCGCGGCGAGCTCTCCATCGGCGGCGACCGCGCCCTGCGCGCCACGCTCTGCCGCTGCGGCGCCTCCAAGAACAAGCCCTACTGCGACCACAGCCACGTCGACGTGGGCTTCGCCGCCCCGGGCGAGCTGCCGCCGCCGCCGTCGGTGGGGGACTGGGGCGAGGCCGGCCCCCTCACCGTGACCCCGCTCAAGGACGGCCCGCTGAAGGTCGACGGCGCCCACGAGGTCACCTCGGGCTCCGGGCGCACGAACCGCCGCGCCGCCGCCTGCTTCTTGTGCCGCTGCGGCGCGTCGAACAACAAGCCCTACTGCGACGGCAGCCACCGCGCGGCGGGCTTCACCTCGGGCTGAGCGGCAGGCGCATCACCCGCTCGCCGTCCTCATCGACCTCGCCGGTGTAGACGAAGCCGAGGTGCAGGTAAAACGGCCCCGGATCATGCGTCCGGACGACGTGGGAGAGCCTGATCTCTCTCGCCTCAGGGCGCATCTCCCGGGCCAGCTCCACCGCGAGGGCCACGGCGGCGCGGCCGAGGCCTTCGCCTTGGCGCCGATGATCGATCATCAGCCGCCAGATCCACGGCGGGTGGCCCTCATCAAACGCCAGCGCCACGAAGCCGACGAGCACGCCGTCATGCTCGACCGCGCGGCACAGGCTGCGCTCGCCGTAAAACGAGGCCTCGGCCATTGTGATCGCGTTCGGGGCCACGAGGCCCTGCTGGTGCGGCGCGGGCTCTAGGGCCGCGACCGCGCGCAGGTTCTCTAAGGTGATGGGGATCAAGCGGGTCGCCACAGCGCGCGCCTCCGGGGTTGACTCGCAGGAGTGTAGCGCGAGCGCTCGCCGCGCTCATCGCCCGAAACGCGCCAGGCGGGTCGGGGCGTCGTCGTCGTGGGCGGGAAGAACGAGCGTCGGTCCGCGTCGCCGCTCCACAAGGAGCGCCCCCTGGAGCGCCCGGGCGGCGCCCAGATCCGCGTGCATCCCGGAGAGCGCCTCCGCGCCGAGGCCGTCCTCGGTGAAGGTGACGTCGCCGACGAACCAGATCACCCCTTGGTCTACGGTGAGCCGCGCCATGGTCGAGCCCGGCGTGTGCCCTGGCGTCTTGAACACCGTGAGCGCGCCGTCCTCGGTGAGCGCCAGCCCCGGCCCAAAGGGGCCCTCGGACGGCCGCGCCACAAGCTCATCCTCCAAGATCCGCAGGTTCGCCGCCGACACGCCGAGCCCGCTCACCGCGCCAAACCGCGCGCCTTCGGTCAGCTCGGCCCTTGTGGTGATCACTGGCACGCCGGGGAGCTCTGGCACCGCGCCGACGTGGTCGAGGTGAAGGTGCGTGAGCACGATCCCCCGCAGCGACGCGGCGGGGACGCCGAGGGCCTTTAGCCGCGCGGGCAAGGTCTCCTCGGGCCGCACGTCGAGGCGCAGAATCGCCCGGTTGATCCGCAGCCCCACGGGGTCGTGCCCCCAGCGTGAGGGGTCGAGGAGCCCCGGCGTGGCCCCGGCGTCGATGGCGAAGGCGCCTTCGGGGTGGAGCACCAGGTAGGTCAAGATCGGCATCGGCGCGGCGAGGGTGCGGTCGGCCAAGATCGACAACATCCGGAGCGGGAACGGCGTGTCGTCGGACACCGCCGCGTGGTGGTGCCGCCCGCGCACACCGACGAGCCCCGTCGGCAAGGCGTAGACCACGACGGGCGCGCCGCCGATGGTGAAGCGCCCCTCACCCACGCTCGCCCGACGCGCCTCCGGGCCGATCGGCGGGCCCGCGCCGAGGGCGCTCACCCCCCGCGCGACGACCAGCACCAGCCCCAGCAGCGCCACCAGCAGGATCCAAGCGCGCATCCAGTCCTCCTCTTGAGGCCCGTCCGGCCCCGTGTTGAACACTGTTCAACTTGCCGTAGCCCCCGCCAAGCGGCACGTTGCGAAGATGACCGTCCCTTCACGATCCGTCGGCCAACATCACGGCGATCTCCGGGCCGAGCTGCTCCGCGCGGCCCTCGATCTCCTGCACGCGGGCGGCGTCGAGGCGCTCACCTTACGCGCCGTCGCGCGCCGCGCCGGGGTGAGCCCGGGGGCGCCGTACCACCACTTCGCCGACAAAGACGCGCTCCTCGCCGCCGTGGCCGAGGACGGCTTCACCCGCCTACACGCCGCCCTGGCCGCCGCGACCGGCGCGCCGCCCGCCCGCCTCCGCGCGATGTGCGCCGCCTACACCCGCTTCGCGCTGTCCCAGCCCGCGCTCTACGCGGTCATGTTCCACCCCGAGCTCGGCCAGAGCCCGGCGATGTTGACCGTCGCCAACGCCGCCTTGGCCACCTTTGAGCGGCTCGTCGCCGCCGTCGCCGACGTCTCTCCCCTGCCCGGCGATCAAGACCGACGTGAGGCCGCGCTCCTCGTCTGGGCCTTGGCCCACGGCGCCATCGTGCTGCACGTCGGCGGCATGGTGCGCCCCCTCACCCCGAGCCTCATCGACGAGGATCGCCTCATTTCTCAGGTCGCGGCGGCCTGCCTGGGCCTCGCCGCCAGCGGCCCGAGCGAGGACCACCAAGATCCGCTGGCGCAAGGTGTCGTCAACGCGCCGCCCGCCACGCTGGACGACGCCTTCTCGCAGAACCGCGACGGCGCGTAGTTTCGCGCGAAGCGGCCCGCACGAAGGGCGCCTCGCCGGACTACACCCTTTGCTCTCGCGCGGGTCGCAGACCGCCCTCCCCGACCCCCCGCCGGACATCCGGCACCACTTGGAGGAGGTAGACTCTCCACCATGACGATTCTCCTGCTGCTGCTCGGCTGCGCCGAGGTCTCCCAGACCCCCACCTGCGAACAGTACGTCGCCTGCCTCGGCGCGCGAGACGAGGCGCGCGGGACGACGACGGACATGCTGCGCTTCGAGGCGCAGGGCGACTGTTGGGGCTCGCCAGCGGGCGCCGACCTCTGCGACCGCTCCTGCACAAACGGCCTCGCCTGGCTGCGAGAGAGCGAGACCGACCTTCCCGAGGCTTGCTCCCCATGAGGCTCCTGCTGGTCCTCCTCCTCCTGGTCCCGCTCGCGCCCGCCCACCAGCCCGCCGAGGTGCAGTCGGAGTTCGAGGTCCCGAACCCGACCATCTCCTACGCGGTCAACGGGCGGTTCACCTCCGGCGACGAGGTGTTCACCCTCCACATGGAGCTTGACCGGGGCTTCGCCCTGCCCTTTGAGCTCCTGATCGAGAAGCGCGCCGCGAACGAGGACCACCGGCCGATGTACGCCGTGGTCGGTCCGGGCCTGCCCGCGCCGAGCGACGAGGTGCGCGCGCTCCTCCCCCGCGAGCTGCCCGAGGGCGTCGGCGTCTTCATCGACCGCAACGACGACGCCGAGCGCCTCGTGATCTTTGAGAGCGTGATGCGCCGCTACTACTGGTCGAGCGACACGACGGCCCTCGCCCTTGACCCAGGCGCGCACGAGGTGTGGGTCTGGTCCCCCGAGGGGACGACCGGCGACTTCGTGATCGGGCTGGGCGTCGAGGAGGACTTCAGCGAGGGCACCGGCGGGCTCTTCTCCAACTGGCGGACCTATGCTTATTAGCGCGCTGGCCGCGACGGCCTTCGCGGCGCCGCTGGACGCGGACCACTTCTCCGTAGGCGTGCCCGCCGAGGTGGACTTGGTGGGCTTCGCCGTCGGCGTGCGCCCCGAGCTGCTCTGGCGCCCCTTCAAGGCCGACGGCGCGGCCCACCTGCGGGTGGCGACGGGGCTGATGGTCGGCCCCGAGCTGGCCTTCGTCCCGGTCAGCCTCACGGCGCGCGGGCGCTGGCTCACCCAGCGCGACGTCCACCCGATCCTCGGCTTCGGCGTGGAGCTGCAGACCTTCTAC